>JALSQY010000161.1 GCA_026985035.1 Methylothermaceae bacterium | reverse complement strand
TATAATGTAGGGTGGTGCCGTAGTGGCGCGTCCAAAAATAGGGCACGCCACGATAAGTTTGCTGGATGCCAGCGGCATTGCTGCCGGCGATGCGCCCGTGTTGAGCCGCAACCCGCCAGTGCTCGATGCGGATGGCCTGACCCGTGCGCCAGTCTGGAAAACGCGCCAGATCCCCAGCGGCATACAGGCCATCGGCGGCCTTGAGAGATTCATCCACCAATATACTGCCATCCTGGGCTTTACTGACCCCGGTGACAAAGTCCGTCGCTGGCCGGACCCCCACTCCCATGACAACCAAATCGGCATCAAGCTGGCTGCCGTCATCCAGAATCACTTGCTGGACTCGGCTACTGCCCGTGAAGGCTTTAACCGTATGCCCCAAGCAAAAACCGACGCCGTGCTCTTGGTGCAGATGATACAGCCCGTTGCCAATCTCGGTTCCCAGAATCTGCTCGAATGGGATGGTCTCCGGGCCAATGACCGTCACATCCAGCCCACGCTTGCGCAAACTTTGAGCCGCCTCCATGCCAATGAAACCAGCGCCCACAATTATTGCCCGGCGGGCAGACTGCGCTGCCTGGGATAATTTTTTAGCGTCGGGCAGGGTATGCAGAGAAAAAACCCCTGGAAGATCAATGCCAGGAATCGGCAGTTGCCGGGCTTCGGCACCGGTGGCGAGTATGGCGCTTTCATATTGAATGATATCACCATTCTCAAGCGTGACAGTTTTACGGATAGCATCTAATTGGTCCGCTTGCTTGCGGATGATTTCGATTTCGCGCTCCTGGTAAAATGTTTCCGTGCGTAACGGGAGCCAAGCATCGGAAGCCTCGCCACTTAAGTAGCCTTTACTTAACAATGGACGGTCAATGGGTGGAAACTCACGGCTGCCAACTATCCATAAGATACGTCCACCAAACCCTTGCTCGCATAGGGATTCGACGGCATAAGCGCCAGCGCATCCTCCGCCGACTACGACGCAAATTCGGCGATTTTCGCGTTTCCGACAAGGAGGCGTGATGGTTTGTTCTTCTGGGATGGTAACCCAAATTTCATCGTCTTTGATTTGCACCGGGTAGACCGGAATGCCATCGAGCCCGGGAGGCTCCAATAGCTTTCCGGTATGCACACTGAAACAAGCATGATGCCAAGGGCAGATAATGCGGTCGTCATGTAGGGCGCCGGCGGCCAGAGGAGCTTCATAGTGACTGCACAGGGCGCCCAGCGCATGAAAACCATCTTCTAAGCGCGCTAACAGGATTGCGGTCCGGCCGGCCTGGACCTGTTTTATTTCCCCGGGGGAGAGGTCGTTGATATGGCCAACTTTATGTTCGCTCATGGAATTCTCCTGTCCAATATCGTTAGGTCAAAGTACAGCCAGTCCAGGCAGGAGGATCGCTGGCGGGAAAGCTTTCCTCCGACGCTTCGTCAATTTGCTTGTCGTAGCGGCTGCTTTGTTGCGAAAAGTGGCTGGCAAGCGGCAAGAATTCAGCAGCTTTTACTACGGGCCATACTTCAGTATGACTATGGCCTAACGAACGCATGACCATGGCGGCCTGAATCGCGGCAGAATGATCAGGCGCTTCAATGAAGTACAGCATGTCATAAGGACCAAGCAACGCATAACCGGCCTGAATGATGACCTCAGGCGTCACTGCCCGCATTTTTGCTTCGAGGCGGCGGCCAAGGTTGTGAAAAGAATGCAGTGTTTCAGAGCTGAAACGGCTCAGTACAATATATTCGGCCATGGCGTACCTCCTGTGACCGAAGGTGATTTAGGTTGATTATCCGTCGCAATCTATAAGACTGCAACTGAAAAAGGCACTATGTATTGGGGCAGAAAGAGGCGCTAAAATGGTTTTCACTGAATTATTAGGCTAAAATAGCCTGTTTTACAGCGAATACTACATTCGCTCCTTGCTTTACTGCATAGAGCAGGAAGCTGTTAATCAACCGTAAGGAGCTTGATTTATGAGACATTACGAAGTCGTATTTCTGGTGCACCCGGACCAAAGTCCGCAAGTGCCGGCCATGCTCGAGCGTTATCGGACCATGATCGAAAACGAGGGCGGTAAAATCCACCGTTTGGAAGATTGGGGCCGCCGGCAACTGGCCTATACCATTCAGAAGCTGCACAAAGCCCATTACATTCTGATGAATATTGAGTGTGACCAGAAAACCATTGATGAGCTACAAAGCCACTTCCGCTTCAATGATGCTATTTTGCGTGATTTATTCGTTCGCCGCGATGAGGCGGTGACTGAGCCTTCCCCCATGGCCAAAGCGGCGGAATCCGAGCGCCGGCCTGAGCCCGTGGCTGCATCGGAAGAAAGCGCGGAAACCACCGCACAGAGTCCCGAACCTGTCGTTACCGATGAGCCGGTTTCCGGGGAAGGTGAAGAGACGGTTACTCAAGAATAAATTAACGCAAAGAGGTATTCAAAATGGCACGTCAACAATTTAGAAGACGCAAGTATTGCCGGTTCACGGAAGAAGGCATCAAAGAGATCGATTATAAGGATATCGAGCTATTGCAGGACTTTATTACTGAAACCGGGAAGATCGTCCCCAGCCGTATCACGGGCACCAGCGCAAAATACCAGCGGCAATTGGCAACCGCCATCAAGCGGGCGCGCTATCTGGCTCTTCTGCCTTATTGCGACGCTCACAAGTAGCACCGGTCAACCCGAATTCCATGCGCTTTCTTGGCGAGATCATCATGCGTGGCCGCATGGCGGCCATTGCCGTTGCCGCTACCACGCTGTTGTTGTCTTTGATACTGCCGCCCTTGAGTCTGGTGGCTGCGGCGGCGGTCGCCTTGGTGACATTGCGCCTGGGATTTCGGGAAGGACTGAATACGTTGGTTGCCAGTACGCTGGCAGCGGGTTTGCTGGGTGCGACGGTGCTTGGCAACTTCATGCTGCCAGCCATCTATGGCTTGATGCTGTGGTTACCGACTTGGGTGATCGCCCTGGTTCTCAGACAAAGCCGCAATCTTGGGTTGACGCTTGAAATCGCCACAGTAGTGGGAGTTATCGGGACTTGTTTGTTCTTTATTCTGCATCCCGACCCCACCGCTTTTTGGTATCAGCGCCTGGAACTGGTGCTCAAGCCCATTTGGGAAAATGCCGGGATGGCAATGGATCCTGCCAAGATGGCAGCGCAACTGACCCTCATTGCCCGGTATCTGACCGGTGTGATGGCGGCGGGAATGGTTTCCAGTTTAGCCTTGAGCTTGTTTTTGGGGCGCTGGTGGCAGGCCCAGTTATTCAATCCCGGCGGCTTTCGCGAGGAATTTTTGCAGTTGAAACTACACCGGCCCTTGGTCTATGTCACCTTGGCGTTTGTGGTGTTGTCTTTTATAGTCCAAGGCAAATTTTCTGAAGCGGTCAACAATGTACTTATCGTCTTGGCCGTTCCTTATATAGTGGCGGGTACGGCCATCCTGCACGCTGTTTTTGTGTCCCGCGGCCAGCGGGCATTATTGATTGGCATGTATGTTTTGATGTTTTTTATCCCCCACATCTTCTTGCCGATTGCCCTGGTAGGTTTGGCGGATGCCTGGGTGGACTGGCGCGCTAAATTTGTACTGACTTAACTAATTCAACTTGTTGAGGTAAAACCTATGGAAGTCATTTTATTGGAGAAAATCGCCAATTTGGGTGATCTGGGCAGCCGGGTCAATGTGAAAAATGGTTACGCCCGCAACTACTTGATCCCTCAAGGTAAAGCGGCCCGGGCAACGCCAGAGCGCATTGCTGAGTTTGAAAAGCGGCGCGCGGATTTGGAGAAAAAAGCCGCGGAAACTCTGGCTGAAGCCCAGTCTCGGGCTGAGAAATTGGGGGCCTTGGAAGTGGAAATTGTCCAAAAAGCAGGGCCAGAAGGCAAGCTTTACGGTTCCGTCGGCACCCAAAACCTTGCCGAGGCGATCACCGCCGCAGGCGTGGAAGTCTCCCGTCAGGAAGTCCGGCTCCCGGAAGGCCCGCTGCGTCATACCGGCGAATTCGATATTGAGTTGCAATTGCATCCCGATGTGACCGCCACTGTCAAAGTTATCGTTCGGCCGGAATAATCCACACTAATAATGTGGCGGGTTTATCAGAACCCGCCATATCTGTTTGCTAATGCGCGTTATTTATACCGCGCTTTTTTACTGTGCCCTGCCTTTGATTTTCGCCCGCCTGCTTTGGCGCAGCCGGTATTTGCCCGATTACCGAAGACGTTGGAACGAACGGCTGGGATGGTATCCAAGTCCGGCCAATACTCAAAAAAAATTGCCAACCCTATGGCTTCATGCCGTTTCCGTGGGTGAGGTCGAGGCCGCGCTTCCTTTGATTCGTGCCTTACAAAAGCGCTTTCCCCAATTCCAATTATTGATTACCACTACTACGCCTACCGGCTCCAGGCGGGTTCGTTCGTTGCTGGGGAAATATGTGCGCCATGTCTATTTGCCCTACGATCTGCCCGGCCCTGTCAATCGCTTTTTAGTCCGCTTTCAGCCAAAGCTGGCCATGATTATGGAAACCGAGCTGTGGCCTAATTTGTTTCTTGCCTGCCGGCAGCGGAACATTCCCCTGGTATTGGTAAACGGGCGCATGTCGTCCCGTTCGTTCAAAGGATATGGTAAATGTCCCGGATTAATAAAAGAGACTTTGGCCTGTTTGCAGCACCTATCACTGCAAAGCCAGGAAGATGCCCGCAGGTTCCAAGCACTAGGCGCAGCGCCGGATAAAATGTCTGTGACCGGTAATCTCAAATTTGATGGGCAATGGCCAGAGGATCTGGCGCAGGAAGCAGCAGCATTGAGAGCCAAATATTGGTCCGGGCGCTTGATACTACTTGGTGCCAGTACTCACGAAGGCGAGGAGGCCATATTGCTGGAGGCATACCAAAGCCTGCGCAAGACCTGTCCCGGATTGCTGCTGATATTGGCCCCCCGCCATCCAGAACGCATACCGGCAATTGTGCGATTGTGCCATGAGGCGGGCGTAACCTTCACGCTACGAAGTCAGCAACATCGCTATGGGGACGAAGAAGTTTTTCTGCTCGACACTTTGGGGGAGTTGAAACTATTTTATGCTTTGGCGGATATTGCTTTCGTCGGAGCAAGCTTGGTGCCTGCGGGCGGGCACAACGTACTGGAACCTGCAAGGATAGGAGTACCGGTATTGTTTGGCCCCTATATGACCAATGCCCCGGACGTTGCCAATGGCTTGGCAGGGGCAGGCGGCGGCATTAAAGTGGATAAGCAGGATGCATTGACACGGGCAATTCGCCATTTACTGGATGACCCGAAATATAGGGAGAACATGGGGCGGCGGGGACAGCAATTCGTCCTGCAAAATCAAGGCGCCTTGCACCGCACATTGGCTATCCTGGCGCCGATGCTCACTTCGGCTGAGGGGGAGCCTTTAAAATAAACGTCACTGGCCCGTCATTCACCAGGCTCACCTGCATATTCGCGCCAAAACGGCCAGTTTGAATTTTAGGATACTGCTGGCGGATCTCTTCCACCAAGGTGTCGAAGAGTCTTCTTCCAGTTTCAGGTTCAGCGGCGGGAGTGAAACTGGGGCGGGTGCCTTTGCGGGTATCGGCGGCCAAGGTGAATTGGGAAACCAATAATAATTCCCCTCCGATATCGGTGACGCTGAGATTCATTTTGTCTTCCGCATCGGGGAAAACCCGATAACTCAGCAATCGTTGGGCCAAACGCTGGGCTTGCGCTGAACTGTCGCCTTTTTCCACCGCCGCCAAAACCAAAAGACCGCGGCCGATTTGCCCCACGGTTTCCCCGGCAACTGAAACACTGGCCTGGCTGACCTGCTGAATCACAGCAATCATCAATCAAGCTTTTTCTTTTTCCTGGGCTTTCTGTACCAAATTGAGCATCTCCATGGGCAGCGGGAAAACAATGGTGCTGGAACGGTCACCGGCGATTTCAATCAAGGTTTGCATGTAACGCAACAAGATAGCCTGGCGTTCCTTGGACAAAGTATGGGCAGCCACCTGGAGTTTTTCCGCTGCTTGCATTTCCCCTTCGGCATGGATGACCTTGGCGCGCCGTTCACGTTCAGCTTCTGCCTGACGGGCAATGGCGCGGATCATGCTTTCGTCCAGATCTACCCGCTTGATTTCCACATTGGCCACTTTAATGCCCCAGGCGTCAGTTTGGGTATCCAATATGGCCTGGATATCGGTATTGAGCTTTTCCCGCTCGGCCAGCATTTCATCCAGTTCGTGCTGCCCCAATACCGAACGCAAGGTGGTTTGAGCGAGTTGGCTGGTGGCTTCAAAAAAATTTTCCACCTGAATGATTGCCTTGGCGGGATCAATGACCCGGAAGTAAACGACGGCATCCACCCGCACCGAAACGTTATCCCGGGAAATCACATCCTGGCGGGGCACGTCCATGACCACAGTGCGCATATCTACCCGCACCATCCTTTGGATAAAGGGGATGACGATGATCAAGCCCGGTCCCTTGACCTTGTAAAACCTGCCCAGCAGGAAGATCACGCCACGTTCGTATTCCCACAGAATGCGGATGGCGCTGAGCAAAAACATCAACAATAAGATAACGACGACAATAATGGCATTCATTGGCCTTCCTCCCGGATTGGTGTGACGTAGAGCGTTAATCCTTCGATGCGGGTAACTTTGAGCAAGTCGCCCTTGCGCACCGGTTGGTTGGTAATGGCGCGCCAGCGTTCGCTACGGAGCCGGACCCAGCCTTCGGATTCGAAATCCTCCAGTGCCTCGGCAGTTTGATGGAGCAATTCTTCCTTGCCGGTGACGACTGGATTGTGCCGGGCTTTGATAACCATCCCCAGGCCCATGATGAAGAGCAGGGCGGAAGTGGCGGCAAAGGCCAGAATCAGCTCCAGATGAATCCCGAAACCGGGGACGGCGGTATCGGTCAGCATAATGGAACCCAGGGTGAAAGCGACGACCCCGCCGATCCCCAAGATGCCAAAACTGGGGACAAAGGCCTCGGCCACCATGAGCGACAGTCCCAGCAAAATCAACGCCAAGCCGGCATAATTGATGGGCAGCACTTGAAAGGCAAACAGCGCCAGCAGTAAGCAGATACCGCCCAATACCCCCGGCACCACGGCGCCCGGGTTGGAAAATTCGAAGATCAATCCGTAAATCCCAAGCAGCATCAAAATATAGGCGATATTGGGATTGGTCAGCACTGCCAGCAAGCGGCTGCGCCAATCCGGTTCAATGATTTCCAGCGCGGCGCCTTGGGTGTGAAGCACCACTTCTTGCCCTAGTACCGTGACCTTGCGGCCATCGAGCTTGTGGAGGAGATCACCGATATCGGTGGCAATCAAATCTATCACATGTTTTTCCAAGGCTTCTTCAGCGGTGAGGGTGGCAGCCTCGCGCACCGCTTTTTCCGCCCATTGGGCATTGCGTCCGCGCATTTTCGCCAGTCCTTTGATGTAGGCAACGGCGTCGTTGATCATCTTTCTTTCCATCGCCCCGCCATGGGGTTTGGTTTTTTCCTTATCCTGTTTTTTGCTGTTGCCGCCTGGGGATTTGGGCGGCGAAGGACCTGGGCCTGCCAGTTGTACCGGCGTGGCCGCGCCGACACTGGTGGCGGGGGCCATGGCGGCGATGTGGGCGGCGTAGAGTATGTAAGTTCCGGCACTTGCGGCCCGGGCGCCACTGGGAGCGACATAGGCGACGACCGGGATGGGAGAGGCGATGATTTGTTTGATGATATCACGCATGGCCAAATCCAGCCCGCCTGGCGTATCCAGGCGTAACAGGATCAAGCGGGCTGAGTGATTAATGGCGCGGTCGAATGCGCGCTTGACGTAATCGGTTGTTGCCGGCCCGATGGGGCCTTCTATCTCTAGCTGGACTATTTCCCCTTCGGCTTCCGCCCAAAGAGATAGAGGCCACAAGAAAACCCCAATAAAAAATAAGGAAAACCGCCAGTGTTTCATCTACCACCTTCGGTCAGTCGATTTCACCCATAGCCTACGCGCTTGTTATGGCCTGGGCAAGGCGGTTTTGGTCTTCGTCAGATATAAATATAACGAAAAAAGCACTCTTTGGGATTTTTTATGCAAAAAAAATATTTGTATATTGTATATATTTATATAGAATATGCTTATCCGTTTATGAAATAACGGTGGTATTTATAATAATTGAAATTTCCAGAGGTAAGGTGATGAAAAATACATTTAAATTACTGGCAATCAGCAGTGCCATAGCCATATCAGGTGTGGCGTGTTCCACCAATCGAGTACACGGTGATGATGATTTGGCGAAAGCTGCATCTGAACTGCAGCAAGCAAGGCCAACGGCTTATCACCCCATCCGTCCTTACAACAAGACCTTCAATCCCCGGCAAAAAGAATACCCCAATCACCTGGGATTCAACGACCTGCACATTCAAGCGGTTCGTCACTTGCCCGGTGGTGATGTGGATCCCCGCAAACTGCACCACGTGGTTCACCATCATTGTAAAGGTTATAACGATGGCACCTTCGTTTGCCTGATGTTCCATAACGGTATGAAGGATCAAGACAAGCCCATCGGCTTCGAATACATCATTCCCACCGCGATGTTCGAGCAGTTGCCGGAGGAAGAAAAAAAATACTGGCACTATCACAAAGTGGAAGTGCCCTTGGCGAAGGCGACTTTCCCGGACTTGACACCGGAAGAAGCCGCCAAGCTGCTGCCGGCGATCAATGAAACCTATGGCAAAGTCATCTACATGCAGCAACCCGATGACGAGCTGCCATTGGGACAACCTTACATTTTGGATGTCCACAGCATGCCTCATGTGGAGTGATGAATAACCCCGCAGACCTGACGCCCGGCTTCGGCTGGGCGTTTTTTCTGAAGGAGAGCCTAAATGATTAAAGGCATAACAGCTTTGATAATGGCGGCAGGAACAGCAGCCGTGATGGCGTCACCTTTAGGACTGCCAGAAGTACCAGTCCCGGCCGGTAATCCCCAGTCCGCAGCCAAGGTGGAGTTGGGCAAGCAACTTTTTTTCGATAAACGATTAAGCGCCGATGGCACTGTCAGCTGCGCCAGTTGCCATCAGCCTGCCCGGGCTTTCACCGATGGCCGGCCAACAGCAGTGGGAATCGAAGGCCAGATAGGGCCCCGTAATGCGCCGACAGTCTTGAACGCTGCCTATTACACCTCCTTGTTCCATGATGGCCGAGCCGATAGCCTGGAAAGCCAGGCATTGGGCCCCTTGCTGAATCCTATCGAACACGGTTTGAAGGATTATCAGCCTATTTTGACATTGTTGCGCAATGACCCGGATTACCGGCGCTTGTTTCAGGCTGCTTTCGGTGAAATGCCGGAAAAAGCCAAACCCGATCATATCGGCAAGGCAATTGCCAGTTATGAGCGGACTTTGGTCTGTGGCAACACGCCTTTTGATCGTTATTTATACGGCGGTGACAAATCAGCACTGTCCAAGAGTGCCCAACGGGGCTTGAGGATATTCCGCCGCAAGGGCAATTGTGCCAATTGTCATGAAATTGGCTTGAATCATGCCCTCTTCACGGATAACCGGTTCTACAATTTAGGCGTGGGCTTTGATCGGATCAAGCCCAAGTTTTCAGATTTCGTCCGTGTTTACAAACAATCGGTGGCAGGCGGGGCGAGCGATCCTGCGGCAGTGTATGAAGCAAGGGATCGTTCCGAACTGGGCCGTTTTCTAGTGACCGGCGATGTGGCCGACATCGGCAAGTTTCGTACCCCTACCCTGCGCAATGTCAGTTTGACCGGGCCTTACATGCATGATGGCAGCCAGCGGACTTTGGAGGATGTAGTGGAATACTATAATCAAGGTGGAGAGAAGAATCCCTTCTTGGATCCCGGGATATACCCTCTGCATCTGAGCAAACAAGAGAAAACCGATCTGATTAATTTTTTACGGGCTTTGACCAACCCATCCTGTTCGTTTTCCCAGGGGGTTTTTCCCCGCAGCGGCAATTGAAATACTGTCATGTCCAAGCTATCAATTACTGCCGCCTTGCTAGTGACCGTTTTTCCCGCTTTCCCCTTGCAGGCAGAAGAAGCGTGGGAGGTTCATATGGAAAGTTATTTCCACCATACTACCGACGCGGCTCTATTTTCCGCCAGCCGGCGTCTGTCTCACGATCAAGATCCTACTTTACCCGTGGTGGAAAGTGAGTATGACCCCCAGCGCAGTGATTTTGTTTTTGAACCGGAAATGCAAATTTACCGGCATTTCGACAACGTTTTCGGGCACGGCAAGTTGGGCCTGGTGGCCGAAGGGTTCATTTTCCTGCAGGAATCCCGTTTCACCCATCCGATGGTGGGGGTGCATTTTATCAATGACCTGCCTTTCGATAACCAATTAATCCTGCGCTATACTTTCATCCCCGATTTGCATATCGGGCGCAATCCAGTTCGCCCATTGCCGGAATCGGAAGCCGGCGACGAGTTGTTGCGGCTGGCTGACGAAGAAGTCACTACCCACTTCTGGAGTCTGGGCATTGGACACCAGTTCAACCGGCAAGTGCACGGCCGTATCTATAGCCGATATGGTTTGCGCAGGTACGAGCGTCCCTTTCAGCACCGAGACAACCAGTTCTGGACCGTGGGGGCTCATCTGGAAATAGAACCGGCCGAGGACGTGGAAATTCTCCTGGGTTATCATTTTGAGCGGGCTTATGCCGACGGTCGCCACCGTCCCGAATTGCGCGATGATGTTTCCTATCGCAATCATTACGTCACTGGCGAAATATTGTTCAGCCTGACTGAATCGCTGGCACTGGAAATTGGCGGCCACTACGAGCGCAATGGCTGGACTTCCAGCGTAGCCGGCGATATCCGCCGGGGTGAGTATGAAGATGTCGCCCAGGGAGAGATAGCTCTGTTCTATCATTTGACGGCCCGTTTGAGTTTGACGGCGGAATTTCAGGGAGTTCACCGCAAGGAAAGCTTCGAAGACCAGGGCTTGACCAGTTACAATGCAGGTGTTGGTGTTCAATGGCATCTGT
>JALSQY010000160.1 GCA_026985035.1 Methylothermaceae bacterium | reverse complement strand
GAAGCTTTGGAAGCGGTAATTCATGGTTGCCCCGGGCGCTCCAAAGTGGTGGGACGCAAAATTGAAAAATTAAACTTGCCGGATGGCGTAGTGCCTGGGGTGTTAGTGCGCGGCAATGAGGTGATTCAGGTCCATCACGATACACAGCTTCAAGAAGACGATCATCTGATTATGTTCTTGCTCGATAAAAATTTGATTTCCGCCGTGGAAAAGCTCTTTCAATTCGTTCCTGCAAAGGCCGCATGAATTGACTACCGTGGTTCAGGTGCAGGTGGTTCTTCGAATCATCGGTGCCTTGTCTATGTTTTTCAGTCTCACCATGATACCGCCGCTGGCGGTTTCTTTGTTCTATGGCGACGGTGCCGCCCGCCCGTTTTTGCTGGGGTTTGTGATTATCTTTATCGCCGGCGTGTTGCTTTGGTGGCCATTTCGGCGTGCCCGCCGGGAACTCAGGGTGCGGGATGGTTTTTTGGTGGTGGTGCTGCTGTGGCTGGCATTGGGGTTGACTGGCGCGGTGCCGTTCGCGCTTTCCGAAAATCCGCACATGTCGTTCACCAATGCTGTGTTTGAATCCTTGTCCGGTTTGACCACCACTGGCGCCACCGTGATTACCGGCCTGGATGATTTGCCGCCTTCCATCCTTTATTATCGTCAGCAGCTGCAATGGCTCGGCGGCATGGGGATCGTGGTATTGGCGGTGGCCGTGCTGCCCTTGTTGCATGTGGGGGGAATGCAGTTATACCGGGCCGAGACGCCAGGTCCCATGAAAGATAACAAGTTGACCCCCCGCATTGCAGAGACCGCCAAGGCGTTGTGGGCAGTGTATTTGGGATTGACTGTCTTCTGTGCCCTGGGCTACTGGGGAGCGGGAATGACGCCTTTTGACGCTATTGGCCATGCGTACTCCACGATTGCCATCGGCGGTTTTTCTACTCACGACGCCAGTATCGGTTACTTCCAAAGTCCCTTGATCGAGGTGCTTGCCATTCTGTTTATGGTGTTCGCCGGGATCAATTTTGCCTTGCATTTTGAAGTGCTGCGTCACCAAGGGACAAAGGTCTATATGGAAGATAGCGAGGTAAAAGTCTATTTTTTATTGCTTGGGATGACGGTAGTGTTGGTTTGTGGTTATCTGATTTGGCAGGGAGACCAGCCTAACGGAGAGAGCATACGCCAAGGGCTTTTTCAAAGTGTTTCTTTTATGACTACTTCTGGTTTTACCAGTACTGATTACAGTCGCTGGCCTGTTTTTGTCCAAGTGCTGTTGATTTTTAGTGCCTTTATTGGTGGATGTGCGGGATCGACTGCCGGGGGACTCAAAGTGATCCGGATTCTTTTATTGTACAAGCAAGGTGTGCGGGAAATTTTGCGCTTGATTCATCCCCAGGCCGAGATTCCGGTCAAAGTCGGCCGCGTTCCTGTTCCTACCCGGGTGGTGGAGGCAGTGTGGGGTTTTTTTGCGCTTTATGTGGTCTCCTTTGCTATCATCATGTTATTGATGATGGCAGTTGGATTGGACCAGATTACTGCATTTTCGGCAGTGGCCGCTTGTTTGAATAATCTCGGCCCGGGCCTTGGAAACGTAACTGCTGGCTTTATGACCATGCCGGATTCTGTGAAATGGCTGGCCTGCGTTGCCATGCTACTAGGGCGGTTGGAAATTTTTACCATATTGGTACTGTTGGCGCCGGCCTATTGGAGAAGTTGAACTCAGGTATATTGTTTTGTGACGACATCAATATCGGAAAAGTGGAACCGGATTTATACTACCGCCACTGAATTCCCGCCGCCAGCGCGAGTCTTATCCGAAAACGACTATTTATTGCCAGCCTCCGGCTTGGCGCTGGATCTTGCTTGCGGGCTGGGTGGGAATGCGCTTTATCTGGCTGAAAAAGGGCTGCAAGTTCAGGCATGGGATATTTCCCAAGTCGCTATTGATAAGGTAAGGAAGAAAAGCCAGCAGCTTGGTCTCCGAAATCTCGAGGCGCGAATCATGAATGCGGAAAGTCTTGATTGGCGGCAATGGCAATTTGATGTCATTATTGTGAGCCGTTTTCTTGTTCGGTCGCTTTGTCCGATGATAGCGGCGGCGGTTAAACCCGGTGGATTGCTGTTTTACCAAACGTTCGTACGGGAAAAAATAGCAGAAGTCGGACCGAGCAATCCTGACTATTTATTGAAGGAAAACGAGTTATTACACCTTTTCCCGGAATTGATTGTCAGAGTGTACCGGGAAGAAGGGCGTGTGGGCGACCCATCCCGAGGGTTGAGAAATGAAGCCTATTTGGTAGGCCAAAAGCCACTGTGCTCATGAATTTTACTTAACCGAGGCACCAGAGTTTTCATTGGCATATCAAGCCGCCAAATATTTTAAGGAGCTATAGCGATGAGTGAAACAACTGTGCAAAATATGAAGCCCCCTCAAGTGTGGGAATTTCTGCAAAGCCATCCCAATGGCGTCATTATTGATGTGCGAACCACTTGTGAGCATTTATTTGTCGGCCGTCCCATTGGCGCGATTCTGGTGCCGTGGAAAGACGGTTTGCCCATGCAGCCCAATGTCCATTTCGTCGATCAGGTTAAAGAGCATGTGCCTGATCCGGCCACGCCGGTATTTCTTTTGTGCCGTAGCGGTCATCGTTCGCTGGAAGCGGGTAAAGTCTTGGCCGAAGTGGGATATCAGACAGTGGTCAACATCGAAGAGGGGTTTGAAGGTCCCTTGGATGAAAACAAGCACCGTGGCACCTTGGGCGGCTGGCGTTTCCATGGGTTGCCATGGGAACAGAATTAACTCCTCTATTGAAATATTCAGATTAGGAACCTCTGATTAAGTCAGAGGTTCCCGAGTAGGTAGCGCCGGGGCAGGGGCGGGTTTCACACCCGCCCTTCCTGTAATGATTACATCAACAACGGAGAACACAAGTACGTGACCCAGAAAATTCGCAATATCGCCATCATCGCCCATGTCGATCATGGTAAAACCACACTGGTGGATAAACTGTTACAGCAGGCAGGCACTTTCGCCGCCCACGAAAAAGTCGCAGAGCGAGTCATGGACTCCAACGATCTGGAGCGGGAACGGGGGATCACCATTTTGTCCAAAAATACCGCGATAGATTGGCACGATTGGCGGATTAATATCGTGGATACGCCAGGGCACGCGGATTTCGGTGGCGAGGTGGAAAGGGTATTGTCCATGGTCGATTCGGTGTTGTTGCTGGTGGATGCTGTTGAAGGTCCCATGCCGCAAACCCGCTTCGTGACTCAGAAAGCATTATCACGGGGGCTCAAGCCTATTGTCGTCATCAATAAAATCGACCGCCCGGGCGCGCGGCCTGATTGGGTACTGGATCAAACCTTTGATCTTTTCGACCGTCTGGGCGCCACGGATGAGCAATTGGACTTTGCGGTAGTGTATGCGTCTGCCCTGCAAGGATATGCCGGGTTGGAGGTCGATATTGACCAAGGCGATATGACACCACTGTTCGAGACTATTATCGAACATGTCCCGCCGCCGCCCGTGGAGCAGGATGGCCCGCTGCAATTACAGGTGAGTACCCTGGATTACAACAGTTATGTGGGGGTTATCGGCATTGGCCGGATCCAGCGTGGCGCAATGCAGCGTAACATGCCGGTCACGGTAATAGACCGCGAAGGCCAGATCCGCGGCGGCAAGATTGCCAAGGTTTTCGGCTTCAAGGGGTTGGAACGGATTGAAGTGGATGCAGCCACGGCAGGCGATATTGTGGCATTTTGTGGTTTGGAGCCTTTGAATATTTCCGATACGGTTTGTGACCCAAGTCAGGTGGAGGCATTGCCGCCGTTGGTTGTGGATGAACCCACCATCAGTATGACCTTTCAGGTGAATACCTCCCCCTTTGCCGGACGGGAAGGAAAGTTTCTCACCTCGCGGCATCTGCGGGAGCGGCTGCAAAAAGAATTGCAACATAATGTCGCGTTGCGGGTGGAAGATACCGAAGACCCGGACAAATTCAGGGTATCCGGGCGCGGGGCGCTGCATTTGTCTATTTTGATTGAAACCATGCGCCGGGAAGGGTATGAGCTGGCGGTTTCCCGTCCCGAAGTGATTCTCAAGGAAATCGACGGCAAATTGTGTGAACCTTACGAACGGGTCACCATCGAAGTGGACGAGGAACATCAAGGCTCGGTGATGGAAAACCTGGGTAATCGTAAGGGAGAGTTGGAAGGCATGGAGGCGGATGGCCAGGGCCGCGTGCGCCTGGAATATTTGATTCCCGCCCGGGGCTTGATTGGCTTTCAGACCGAATTCCTTTCAGCCACTTCCGGGACAGGCTTGTGTTATCACGTTTTCGACCGTTATGGGGCCATCAAACCGGGGGATATTGGCCGCCGCATCAACGGGGTGATGATTTCCAACATCAATGGCAAGGCGTTGGCATTTGCGTTATTCAACCTGCAAGATCGGGGGCGTCTGTTCATCGGTCACGGGGATGAAGTATATGAAGGCATGATCGTCGGCATTCATTCCCGCAGTAATGATTTGGTCGTGAACCCTACCAAAGCGAAACAATTAACCAACATACGCGCCGCAGGCAGCGATGAAAATTTATTGTTGACGCCACCGGTTAAGTTCAGTCTGGAACAGGCGCTGGAATTCATTGACGAAGACGAGTTGGTTGAGGTGACGCCCCAGGCGATACGCATCCGCAAAAAGCTGCTGAAAGAACATGAGCGTAAACGGGCCATGCGGGCAGCGGGCTGAAAAAAAGAAAACCCCCGGAGAAAACTCCGGGGGCAAAATGCCTGCTTGGTTGGCTTTGACGTCGTCTGATTTTCCTGAAAGTGTGAGCTTCCCTGTCTCAGGTCCAGGCGACGGGCTTAGTATGACAGGGCGGCAACAAAAGAAAAGCCGGGGGTTATTGAAATTGCGGTCGGTAATATCGTACATTCCACTTTCTAGGATTAAGGAATGGTTTTGCCACGTTGCTGCTTCGGGATATCATTGAATTAATTGGGGAGTTAATTGGGCAAGTCTTATGTCTCAACCACGTCAAGCATCTGTAGAGAGAAATACGTTAGAAACCAGGATTCAAGTGCGGGTCAATTTGGATGGCACAGGTGAGTCTTCTTTCGATACGGGATTGCCGTTTTTGGATCACATGCTGGATCAAGTGGCCCGGCATGGTTTGATGGATTTGGAAGTCATCGCCCAGGGAGACTTGCATATCGATGCCCACCATACGGTGGAGGATATTGGCATTACTTTGGGCCAGGCATTTGCCGGGGCGGTGGGGGATAAAAGAGGCATATTCCGTTACGGACACGCATACGTGCCCCTTGACGAAGCCCTGTCAAGGGTAGTGGTGGATTTTTCCGGCCGCCCCGGCCTGGTATACGAGGTGGAGTTTGTTCGGGCCATGATTGGTTCGTTTGACGCGGATTTATTCCGGGAGTTTTTTCAAGGCTTTGTCAATCACGCCCAGGTAACGTTGCATATTGACAATCTACGAGGCCGGAATGCCCATCATGTTGCAGAAACGGTATTCAAGGCTTTTGGCAGGGCACTGCGTTTTGCCGTGGCTATTGATCCTCGTATGATAGAAACCATTCCCTCAACCAAGGGCACCTTGGTATGAACCAGGTGGTAGTGGTCGATTATGGAATGGGGAATCTCCACTCCATCACCAAGGCTTTGCAGGCAGTGGATACGCAGGTGCAAGTGACAGTGTCTTCGGCTCCAGAGGCAATTTATGCCGCAGACCGAATCGTTTTTCCGGGGGTCGGCGCCATTGGCGATTGTATGGCGGCGCTTGGGAAACTGGATTTAATCGGCGTTCTCAAACAAGTGGCGAAAGAAAAACCTTTTTTAGGCATTTGCTTGGGACTGCAAGCATTGCTGGAGGAAAGTGAAGAAGGCGGTGGTGTGGCTTGTTTGGGGATTTTACCCGGTCGAGTGGTACGGTTCCCATCAGGATTGAGGGATGAACAAGGGCAGCTTTTGAAAATCCCCCATATGGGATGGAATCAAGTCCACCAACTCAAGCGCCATCCATTATGGCAAGGCATTCCCCAAGACAGCCGCTTCTACTTTGTCCATAGCTATCATGCCAAACCAGAGAGCAGTCAAGATATTGCGGCTGTCACTAATTATCCTGGCCCTTTTGCCTCCGCTCTGGCGCGGGACAATTTGTTTGCCGTGCAATTTCATCCGGAAAAAAGCCAGCAGGTGGGGCTTAGGTTATTGTTCAATTTTCTTCATTGGTCACCGTAAACGAAAGAAGCTAAGGCTATGTTATTAATTCCAGCCATTGATTTGAAAGAGGGTAAGTGCGTGCGCCTGCGCCAGGGGCGGATGGAAGATGACACGGTATTTTCAGACGATCCTGTTGCCATGGCCCGGCGTTGGATAGATTTGGGCGCTAAACGTCTGCATTTGGTGGATCTTGATGGCGCCTTTGCGGGCAAGCCGAAAAATGCTCCGGTCATCAATGCCATCACCGAGGCTTTTCCGGATGTGGATATTCAAGTGGGCGGGGGTATTCGTGATGAAGACACGATTCAAGAATATCTGAATGCCGGAGTACAGTATGTGATCATCGGTACCAAAGCGGTAAGCACGCCTCATTTCGTCAGTGATGTGGCAACTGAATTTCCTGGCCATATCATTGTCGGCTTGGATGCCAAAGATGGCAGAGTGGCTATTGATGGTTGGTCAAAACTGTCGCGCCATGATGTAGTCGATATGGCTCAAAGATTTGAGGAAGAAGGGGTCGAGGCCATCATCTACACCGATATCAGCCGTGACGGGATGATGGCGGGGGTCAATATAGAAGCGACTGCCCGCTTGGCGGAAGCCATCCATATTCCGGTGATCGCATCGGGTGGAATCACGAATTTGGATGATATCCGCGCACTGGGAGAAATTGCAGAGCTCGGCGTCATGGGGGCTATCACCGGCCGGGCCATCTATGAGGGCACCTTGGATTTCGCCGAGGCTTTGAAACTGGCGCAGCAGTATTGATATGGGACTGGCAAAACGAATCATTCCGTGTTTGGACGTGGATCAAGGTAGAGTCGTCAAAGGTGTTAAGTTCGTCGATATCCGCGACGCCGGTGACCCGGTTGAAATCGCCCAGCGTTATGATCAGGAAGGGGCGGATGAGTTGACTTTCTTGGACATTACCGCCAGCCATGAAGATCGTGACACGATGGTTCACGTGGTGGAGGAAGTGGCTGGGTGTGTCTTTATTCCGCTGACGGTGGGCGGCGGCATACGCACTTTGGAGGATATTCGCCGGATGCTCAACGCCGGGGCCGACAAAGTGGCTATTAACACGGCGGCGGTTTTCAATCCGGAATTCGTCCGTGAAGCGGCGAGCCGCTTTGGCTCGCAATGCATTGTCGTGGCAATTGACGCCAAGCAAGTGCAAGACCATTGGGAAATTTTCACCCATGGCGGCCGTAAACCTACGGGCATCAATGCGGTAGAATGGGCCGGCAAGATGGAAGAATTGGGCGCGGGTGAAATTCTTTTGACCAGCATGGACCGTGACGGCACCAAGGCAGGATTCGATCTGGCACTGACCCGGGCGGTCAGTGAGCGGGTGGGTATTCCTGTCATTGCGTCAGGGGGCGTGGGCAATCTGGATCATCTGGCGGAAGGCATTTTGGAAGGAAAAGCGGATGCAGTGTTGGCGGCGAGTATTTTTCACTTTGGCGAATACTCGATTGAAGCAGCCAAGCGCCACATGGCAGCCAAGGGCATAGAGGTGCGGTTATGACGGGCTGGCTGGAGCAGGTGAAATGGAATAATAACGGGTTGGTGCCCGCCATCGCCCAAGACAAAAACTCTGGCCAGGTGTTGATGCTGGCTTGGATGAATCGTGAGGCACTGCAAAAGACGGTAGAAGAAGGTTATGCCGTTTACTGGTCGCGTTCCCGGAATTCTCTTTGGCGTAAAGGCGAATCTTCCGGCCACCGGCAAAAAGTAGAAGAAATCCGCCTGGACTGTGATGGAGATACAATTTTACTGCTGGTGGAACAGGAGGGCGGCATCGCCTGTCATACGGGAAGACACCACTGTTTTTACCGGCGTCTGGAGTGTGGCAAATGGCATGAAGTGGAGCCAGTATTGAAAAATCCCGAGACTATTTATGGCGAATAGGGATGTACTTACGGCATTGGCGGAGATTTTAGAGCAACGTAAAAGCGCTGCCCCTGACAGTTCTTATGTGGCCACCCTATATGCAAAAGGGAACGATGCTATATTAAAAAAAGTGGGTGAAGAAGCGACCGAAGTGGTCATCGCGGGTAAATCAGGAGACAAGGCAGACTTGATTTACGAAACCGCCGATTTGTGGTTCCACACACTGGTTTTACTGGCTCACCATGGATTGAAGCCAGAAGATGTTTTGAATGAATTGAGAAGGCGATTCGGTCTGTCCGGTTTGGATGAAAAGGCTTCGCGTCAATAATCTCAGGAGAATTTTATGGGTATAAGTATTTGGCAGTTGTTAATAGTCCTGGTCATCGTGTTATTGCTTTTTGGCACGCGCAAGCTCCGTAACTTGGGTTCCGATTTGGGCGGTGCCATCAAAAGCTTTAAAAACGCATTGAGCGAGGGTGAGGAAGAAATCGAGCCCACACCTCCTCAGCAATTGAATGAAGAATCGCCTTCGGCGACGAAGGAACCCGATGCTGATTTCAAGCCTGAAAAGCCCGAACGTAAATCTCTCTGATCTGCTATGTTTGATGTTGGTTTTTGGGAGCTGACCGTTGTCGGCTTGATTTCCTTGTTGGTGTTAGGGCCGGAAAGGCTGCCGGGCGCTGTTCGTACTACCATGTTATGGATTCGAAAAGCCAGGACCATGGTGGCGACAGTCAAATCGGAGATTGAACAAGAGTTGGCGTTAGATGAGATTAAATCGAGCGCCTATCAAGATCCCTCTCTAAAACAGATCAAGGAACTGGAGCAAGAACTAAAACAACTGAACTCTCCTGCCAATGCGTTGCAGGAAACACCTAAGCCTGTCAATGAACGCGAATCCTGAACAGGAACCGGAGATAGACAACCGGGAGCAGCCCTTTATCGCCCATTTAATCGAGCTGCGCAGCCGGCTTCTTAAAATAGTAGCGGTTGTCCTGTTGGTGTTCTTGGGGTTGGCTCCATTCGCCAACGAGATCTATACTTATCTGGCGGGTCCGCTGCTCAAGCATCTCCCCGAACAAAGCTCCATGATTGCCATCGATGTGGCCTCGCCCTTTTTGACGCCTTTCAAATTAGCCCTGGTAGTGGCCATTTTTGCCACCATGCCCTTTACTTTGTATCAGGTATGGGCCTTTGTCGCTCCCGGCCTTTACCGGCACGAAAAACGCCTGATGTTGCCTTTGTTGGTGGCCAGTACTTTTTTGTTTTATCTGGGTGCCGCTTTTGCTTATTTTGTGGTACTGCCTTTGGTTTTTCGGTTCATGACTGCTGCCGCGCCCCAAGGCGTGGCGGTCATGACCGATATCAGCCGCTACCTGGATTTTATCTTGACGCTGTTTTTTGCCTTTGGAGTCGCCTTTGAGGTGCCCATTGCCACCATTCTTCTGATCTGGAGCGGCATCACCACAAGGCAAGCGTTGTCCCGCAAGCGGCCTTATGTGATTGTGGCGGCTTTTGTTATCGGTATGGTGTTGACGCCACCGGATGTAATCTCCCAGACGCTTCTAGCATTGCCAATGTGGCTATTGTATGAACTGGGGCTGTTATTTTCCTTTCCATTCGCCAAGGAAGCAGAGGAATAAATTCAGCAAGGTGCTAAATCCGAATAGCACTCCCCCCGCCTTGATCCTTCACCCCTGATGGGGACAGCAAGTTTGTTCTGAATTATCCCGGTGCCTAATTGTAGGTGCCTTATCCCATTATCCGGGAGGCCAGCACAGGATAGAGCGCAATGACAAGTTTCGCATCAATATTTGTTATTAGGTAAAATTCACTTTATGTTCACTTGAGTTCTGTTAGATTCTCTTTGCTTGGTTTACTTTGACGGGGAAACCGGAGAATAATCAGAATGACTATCTATGCAGGTATGTTGATAGAAGAAGACCGCTGCGTGGTTTCTTTGCTGAATCAACACAGTCAATTGCAGGAGACAATATATCTTCCTGCCGACTTAATAATCTTATTGAAAAAGCTTGAGCCTTACCGTTTCCAGATTGAAGGCATCGCCGTTGCCCGGAAAAAAAGTGATTTCACTTTAATTTATGGGTTGATGGAGGCGGGTTATCCTGTGCACTTGCTTCACTCTTCCTTGGTTAAACGCTGGTCCAGTCAAGGGAAAGAAAGTGCCGATCATGCCCAGTTATTGGCGCGTCGATTGCGTTACGAGCTCGCGGGGAAAGGGCAATGGGCTTTTAAATCCCCTCTAAATGTTTCAGGAATATTCCATCGGATCAAAGGCTTAGCCAGTACAGGGAAATTAGCAACGCAGTGAAGCCGAACCATGCGCTAAAATGAACTGTCATAGGTTCATTTATTAATACTGCGTTGGAGAGTTTCAGGAATGATACGTTATCGTGGCTTCACGTTAATCGAACTGCTCATTGTGCTTGCCATCCTGGGAATGCTGGCCGCATTGGTAGGCCCCCGGCTGATGAATGCTCTGGGCCAAGGGCAAGTGAAAACCACCAAGTCCCAGATCGAAATGCTGGCGACAGCCTTGGACAATTTCCGCTTGGATAACGGCCGCTACCCCACCCAGGAGGAAGGATTACAGGCATTGTTACAGGCTCCGGAAGGGTTGCCCAACTGGACAGGTCCTTATCTGCGCAAGAAAAAGGTCCCAGTAGATGCTTGGGGGTTCCCCTTCCATTATGAGATACCTCCGCGACGTGGAGGCATGGATTATGACCTTTATTCCCTTGGCGCAGATAATGCCGAAGGGGGTGAGGGTGAAAACGCCGATATAGGTAACTGGTAAGATCAAGGATCCATTAGGGTGATCCTGTTTCCTTTCTATGTTTTGCTGGGGGGCCTTGCGGGCTTGTTGGCAGGCTTGTTTGGGTTGGGAGGCGGGATCATTCTGGTGCCGGCTTTGTTGCTTTTCTTTTCCTGGCAAGCGTTTCCTGCTGATTTGATCCCTATCATGGCTGTTGCCACGTCATTGGCGACAATTATTCCCACCGCAATTTCGTCGGTTCAAGCCCATCATCGCTTAGGGTCGTTGGACTGGGAGGCCGTCAAGGGGCTGGTTCCGGCGATTGTGATGGGCGCTATTCTAGGGGCTTGGCTGGCGGATAAAATGCCGGGCAATTGGCTTAAAATCATATTCGCCGGCTATCTGATTTTAGTTTCTATGCAAATGGGATGGCGTTGGCGGCCTAATCCTGGAGTCAAGCGGCCCAATTTGCCTGTCTTATTCGGCTCGGGTGGTGTCATCGGAACATTGGCTGCCATGTTGGGAATTGGGGGGGGCACGCTGACGGTACCCTTGTTGGTCAAATTTTCGTACCCTATGCGGACTGCGGTTGCAGTTTCAAGCGCCTGTGGTCTTCCTATCGCTTTGGCAGGCACGGCCGGTTATGGGTGGCTGGGTTCGGATCAGTCCGGCCTTCCACCGGGAAGTATGGGATATGTGTATTTACCGGCTTTTTTTGGCATCATACTCGCCAGCATTATGACCGCTCCTCTTGGCGCCAAATTATCCCATCAATTGCCCGCGGATACTTTGAAACGGGCGTTTTCCGTATTATTGCTGTTGATTGGACTGAAGATTCTTTACGGGAGCTTGGCCAATTAAAGTCTTTTTGGTAACAGGTGCCGCCAAGCGAATCGGAGCAGCCATCGCCAAGATGCTCCACAGTCATGGTTTTAACTTGGTCCTTCATTACCGCAGTTCCCGCCAGGCTGCCGAGTCGCTGCAGCAGCATCTTAATCGTCTCCGGCCCGATTCTGCCCGTTTGCTGCGGGCGGAACTTCAAAGATTGCCTGAAATTCACGTGTGCATAGAGAATGCGGTATCAGCTTGGGGGCGGCTGGATGGCTTGATTAACAATGCTTCGGCGTTTTATCCCACCCCCCTTGGAGAAGTAAGCGAAAGCCACTGGGATGAATTGCTCGACTGTAACTTGAAGGCTCCTTTCTTCCTTTCTCAGGCGGCTTATCCCTGTTTACAACAGACTCAAGGCTGTATCGTCAATCTGGTGGATATTTATGCCCGTAGTCCGCGGCTGGATTACCCAGTTTACAGCATTGCCAAGGCGGGCTTGGCGGCAATGACCCGTGCCTTGGCCAAGGAAATGGCGCCATTGGTGCGGGTGAATGGCGTGGCACCAGGTGCCATACTGTGGCCCGACCATCCTCTGACAGAAGAAGAAAAAAAAGCGATGCTCGATTCTATTCCCTTAAAACGGTTGGGAATGGAAGAAGATATTGCCAAGGCAGTTCGTTACCTTATCTGTGATGCTGACTATGTCACTGGCCAAATCATCGTGGTCGATGGGGGGAGAAGTTTATGACGAGCTTGGCAAGCTGATTTTTTTCTGTCTGATTTTTGCCGGATCGAATGACTTCCAAAGCGCCCGGAATGTTTTCTTTTCCAAAGGATGAAGCATATCAGGGGCAATTTCCGCAAGCGGCTCGAGAACGAAGGCGTAACGTAGAATGTCATCTCGCGGCACAATCATGCGGCCGGTTTTGGCATTCCTCAAAACCTTGTCGTCGTAAAGAATCAAATCCAGATCCAAGGTCCTGGGGGCAAATTTGTGACTACCCACGCCGCGTCCGTGCCGGGTTTCGATTTCCTTCAACTTTTTCAGAACCTCTTCAATGGCAAGGTCAGTGTCAAACTTTACCACCAAATTATAAAAAGGCTCTCCTTCGAACCCTTCCGCCTCGCTTTCGTAAATACTGGAAACAGTCAATGGGCCGAAGGTCTGCTCCAACTCCTGCAAGGATTGTTGTATATGGATTTCCCTGTCGATATTACTGCCAATGCTGACGAAAACCTGGGTCATTTTGGCAGGCTACCGCGCTCGATGATGATTCCCACATCGCTGGCCCCGCGTATGGCGCCTTTCTTGTTCAGCGTCAGCTTCAGCCAGGGCACGGAAAATTCAGATAATATGATTTCCGCGGTTTTTTCCGCCAGGGTTTCCACCAAATAGAAACTGCTGCTTTCCACAAAGCTGATGACTCGTTTGGAAACGGCTTTATAGTCCAAGGTATTTTCAATGCTATCGGTGGTGGCAGCTTGGCGAATGTCAGCA
Organism: Methylothermaceae bacterium; assembly: GCA_026985035.1. Classification (GTDB taxonomy): domain Bacteria; phylum Pseudomonadota; class Gammaproteobacteria; order Methylococcales; family Methylothermaceae; genus Methylohalobius. The sequence goes on along the minus strand of JALSQY010000160.1, from coordinate 2,436 downwards.
GCCATTTCCAGGTCCAGGATGACGGTTTGCTTGATTTCCCGTTCCCATTCGTAGATCCCGATAATGGTGTCGATCTGCAAGCCCCGTAGAAATATAATGTCCATTTTTAGTTTGATTATTGCTTGTTATGTATAAATTTCACAGCGCTACCCAGTGGCAAGCTGGCATATAGATGTCTTGGGTTTATAGGTTGACACAAATAAAAGGGGAAAGGCAAGGTGATTCAATGGTTATGGATTCCGCTGGGGTATTTGTTGGGTTCGGTCTCGAGCGCGGTGATTGTCTGCAAACTCTCGGGTTTGCCGGACCCTCGCACTACCGGATCCCGTAATCCGGGGGCGACCAATGTGCTCAGGGTGGGCGGCAAAAAGGCTGCGATAGTCACGTTATTGGGAGACATGTTGAAGGGGTTGTTGCCAGTGGCTGCCGCCAATTTGTTGGGTGCGGACGTCTTGATTGTCGCGGCGACGGGTTTGGCCGCTTTTTTGGGGCACTTGTTCCCTGTATTTTTTGGCTTTCAAGGCGGGAAGGGGGTTGCCACTGCCCTGGGCGTTATGTTGGGTATGAATTGGCTGCTTGGTTTGGCGGTAGCGGGTACTTGGATTGCCGTGGCTGCAATTTCTAAAATATCATCGCTTTCGGCATTAACCGCGGCGTTATTGGCGCCTGTTTATGCCGCGCTGATATTGCAACAATCTCTAGCCGCCGGTTTGATAGCGATCATGTCCGCTTTTTTGTTTTGGCGTCATCAAGACAATATCCGCCGTTTGCTGGCGGGAGAAGAACCCCGCATGGGAGGGTAATGGGAGGCAGCGTTTCTAAAGGCCAGCGAGCGCGAACCTCAATCTCCAATGATGAAGATTGCTGGCCTGCCAAAGCCCTGAGACAGCCGGCATAGGCAATCATCGCGCCGTTATCAGTACAAAATTGCAGACTGGGTACAAATAATTCGGCGTTTTCCTTCAGGGCAGTTTGTTTCAGTCGCCAGCGGATGGTTTGATTGGCGCTGACTCCGCCCGCAGCGATGATACGGTTTAAGCCGGTAAGCTGGAGGGCCCTGCGGCATTTGATGGCCAGGGTGTCGGCCACAGCGTCTTGAAAGGCGCGGGCAATATCGGCCTTGTCCTGTTCAGAGCCATTGGTTTTTGCCAAGGTATTCATGACATAAGTCTTGAGGCCGCTGAAGCTAAAATCCAAACCTGGTCTGTTAGTCATGGGGCGAGGGAAATGGAAACGCTGAGAGTTTCCTTTTTTTGCCAGTTTCTCCAACGCCGGACCGCCCGGATAACCGAGTCCAAGCATGTTGGCTACTTTATCAAAGGCTTCGCCCACTGCATCATCAATGGATTCGCCCAATAGCCGATATTGCCCCAATGCCTGGACTTCCACCAATTGGGTATGACCGCCTGAAACCAATAATGCGAGGAATGGCGGGGTGAGGTCTGGATTTTCCATCATTGGCGCCAATAAATGCCCTTCCATGTGGTGAATGGCCATGGCAGGAGTCTGCCAAGCCCACGCCAGGCTGCGGGCAATCGAAGCTCCAACCAACAATGCGCCAATTAATCCCGGTCCTGCAGTATAAGCAACAGCACTGATTTGCCTGGCAGATAAAGTGGCCTCGTTGAGCACTTGGCGAATCAGTGGCAAAAGTTTGCGGATATGATCCCGTGATGCCAGTTCTGGCACGATGCCGCCAAAATCAGCGTGTATGGCCACTTGGCTATATAAATGATGGGCCAACAGACCTTGCCGGGCATCGTAAATGGCTACGCCGGTTTCATCGCAGGAAGTTTCAATACCCAGTATGATCATCAGAAGTGTGTGCAGAACTGTTGTTTAGCGTGAAAACAGACAGTTTTGCAATTGTTGCCGGAAGTCTTCTTCCATGTGCGTGTTTGATCGGCGCTGGCACGGAAGATTATTCTTCCAGAATTTTGGCGTGCTCAATAACGACGGGTTCCACCGGTACATCACTGTAGGGTCCTTTGCGGCCGGTTTGAACCTTGGCGATTGCATCCACTACATCCATGCCTTCTGTAACTTTGCCAAATACAGTATAACCCCATCCTTGCGGCGTCTTGTTACGGAAGTTGAGGAAATCGTTATCCACCAGGTTGATGAAAAATTGCGCTGTGGCTGAATCGGGATCTGAGGTGCGGGCCATGGCAATTGTACCGCGATCGTTTTCCAAGCCGTTATCAGCCTCGTTGGGGATGGGCGCATGGGTGGTTTTTTGTTGTAAATCCACCGTCATGCCGCCGCCTTGAATCATAAAATTGGGAATAACTCGGTGAAAAACCGTGCCGTCGTAAAAACCTTCTTTTACATAGGTTAAAAAATTTTCCACGGTTTTGGGGGCTTTTTCGGGATAAAGTTCGACTACAATCCGACCTTTGGTGGTTTCGAGTAGCACTTTGGGATGTTGGTTCATGA
>JALSQY010000159.1 GCA_026985035.1 Methylothermaceae bacterium | reverse complement strand
GCAACCGAGGTGGCTGAACGTATCCGCCTGACCCTGGCGGAAGGGAAAGAGCTGGAACTGGCCAGCGCCATCCGTATCACTGCCAGTCTGGGAGTCTCGTCCCTTGCCTCCGGCGCCAAAACGCCCCAGGAATTGGTCGATCAAGCGGACAAGGCCTTATATGCCGCCAAGGAAGGGGGCAGAAACCGTGTCATCCAATGGGCGTCCCTTGAGAAAGAATCTGAAAATCCCGCGGCACCATCTCCGCCCGCCATGGTGCAGTCACAGCCGTCAGCGCCACTCAGGCCGGAACCAGTGGATGAGCAACAACCGGGCATTCTGCATCAACGCATCCAGGAACTGGAGCAAGCCCTGGTGGAACAGCGGGAAAACCCGGCTGCCAAATTGTTTTTCGACGAATCCATCGGCCTGCCCAACAAGCTTTTGATGTTCGACAGGATGCAGCAGGCCATCGAGCGGGCCCGCCGCTTCGAAAAACAGTTTGCGGTATTGATCCTGGACTTCAGCCGCCGGCAACAGGTTGACGATATCATCAACCTGGAGGATGCCGGAAAACTATTCAAGACCATTTCCGTCAAGCTGAAAAGGATTCTCCGCACCACCGATACCATTGCCGTCGTCGAAGGCCAGGATCCAGCCTATAGCGTTTCCAGAATCAATAACGACAAATATGCGGTGCTGCTTACCGACCTGAGCCAAATCGAATCGGTCAGCCGGGTGGTGGAAAGGATCACCGAAGGCTTTGATGAACCGCTGACCATCGACGATATGGCAATCCAGCTCGGCGTGAACATCGGCATCAGTCTTTACCCCGGCGATGGCAGGAGCGCGGAAGCACTGGTCAATCGGGCGGTGAATGCTCTCCAGGAAGCCCGTCAATTACCCGGCCGCCACAATTACAGATTTTATTCCGAGGAGATCGATAAAAAACTCAAATATCAGGCGCAACTGACCCGGGAACTCTTCAAGGCAGACGAACGGGGCGAACTGCTGCTCTATTACCAACCCAAGATTTCTCTGAAAACCGGCCGCATTTCCGGCATGGAAGCCCTGGTACGCTGGCAGCACCCCCGTCTCGGCCTGGTGCCCCCGGATCAGTTCATCTCCCTGGCGGAACGCAATGGCATCATCGATAAAATCGGCAATTGGGTCATCCGCACCGCCTGCCGTCAGGCGGCCCTGTGGCGCGAACAGGGCTTTGGCAATGTGCCGATTGCGGTCAACCTGTCGCCAGTCCAGTTTCAAAACGAAGATTTTGCCGAACAACTCCTCCAGGTGGTGGCAGAATCCGGCGGCCTGCCCAAATTCCTGGAACTGGAGATCACCGAAGGAGTCGTGATGCAGAACGTGGACCGGGCGGTCAAGATCATGAACACCCTCAGCCGCAGCGGCATCCGCATTGCCCTGGATGATTTCGGCACCGGCTATTCATCGTTGAGCTGCCTGAAGCGCTTCCCCATCGACAATCTGAAAATCGACCGCAGTTTTCTCACCGATATCACCGAAAACCCCGCCGATGCGGCCCTGGTCAGCTCCATCATTGCCATGGCCCACGGCATGAACCTGTCGGTCACCGCCGAAGGGGTGGAAAACGAAACCCAACTCCGCTTTCTCCACGATTTGCAGTGCAACGAAATCCAGGGTTACTACATCAGCAAACCCCTGCCCCCGGAAGAGGCCGATCAATTACTGGAAACCGAGCACGGCATCCGCCGCAAAATACAAACCATCCTCACCGATCCCGACAGGGACGCACGATTCCTGGCCACTTCCTCTGCCAGCACCATGGAAACCATTCTCAACCATCCGCCAAGGCAGTATTCGAAGATTACCTGACCGCTGGCACTTCAATCCACCAGTTTTACCCGCCTGTCATTGCAAAAACGGGGTTCTTTGTAGAACCCCGCCAATTCTTGGAAACCACCCCGGCCCAGCAGGGCCGATAGATTATCTCTCCCGGCTACGGCTGGGGGGATAGGTCCGGGAATGGATATAGGCGGCAACCGCCCCCAAATCACTGGAGGACAACAAATTGCCCAGAAACCCCATGCCACCCTTGTTCTCGGCAATGGCTTCCTGGATTTCCGAAACCTTCCAACCCTCGTAAATGTCATTGTAACCACGGGCCGGATCGTCACCGTGGCA
>JALSQY010000158.1 GCA_026985035.1 Methylothermaceae bacterium | reverse complement strand
AGGCACCGGCCTGTCTTTGACACCCGGCCTGTCTCCTCTGACACCCCTTGGATGTTCTTCATCCAGATCAGGAATACCGTTGCGGTTATCATCGTCATCCCGCCAGCCGTCATAGTCATGATCCATCTCGGAAAAACCGTCATGATCGTCATCGTCGTCGGGCCAGCCATCCCTGTCGTGGTCCCCGCTCATCTGCGGCGGCTGATTGGCGATGAAAAGTTGCCGGGCAAGCGGCCCATGCCAACGATGGGTGTCGTAAACGTCCGCCCCCTCGTCGGTCACCACGGAATAAAGGATATACCGCCCCGGCGGCACCATCATGCCGGGAAAGCGAAAAATAGTCTCCTCCTGATGGAAAGGTCCTGTCCGGCGGTAAGGTACCGGCGTTGAGTGGAATTTGCCGTCTTCGCCATAAAAACGGAGTTTTTCTCCGATCCTGGCGGCGACATACAAATCCCCCTCATCCGCCACCGGGAAACGCAACCTGGCCTCCAGAACATCATCACTCCCCACCACGGCGCGATCCGTGATGATTTCCACATCCGCCTGGGCAGCATGGAAAAGGAAGGTAGAAAAAAACAACGTCATCCACTGATTCTTCATAATAGTCTCCTTTTGGGTCTTTGTGACTTCTGTACAACTACCACCTTCAAATGGTTTTCGCAAGAAATTTAGGGCGGTACTGATGATATATCACTGATTTTGCGGCTAACGGGCTTGACTCGAAAGCGGGGGGTGTTTTTAATTGAAGCAAGCAATGGAACGGCGCTGTTCATGAGGAGGGCGTCATGAAGTTTTTACCATTCAAATGGTTCCCTTTGGTGTGGCTGATTATGGTTTCGCCGTGCCAGGCGGCAGAACAGAACCGCTGGATCAATCTCTATGTTGGCCAAACCCAGCAGCGGATTGTGAATATCGATCCGGCGGCAGACGGCGGCGACATCGGCATATCCTGGTGGGACAATGATTTCCGAAATCAGACGCGTCAGAAAAGCGCCCTGCTCCAGGATCTCGGCAAAGAAAGATTGCTAAGGTTGCTCGAAACCAGTCCGTGGGTAGATGTATGGGTGCGTTGAATGGCTGGTTCCCAGACTGTCAAAACACCACCTGTCCGCGCATTTGCACTATGTTTGCATTCTCATGGACAGAATTTCTGTTGGGATGGGCCTCCGCGAAAATATAATTCACCATGAAACGCACGTTATAGTTGACGTACCAATTCAATCCGAGGGTGTAGTTGGTCTCCTCTCCTCCCTGGATATCCCGGTCATTGAGATTGATCCAGCTGTAACGCAGGGCGACTTCCCATGCGCCATAGTCATGGAGCGGGTTTAGCAGGTCAAAAACGCCCCGTTTGGCCCGATAAGTACGGGATTCGCCGGTCAAAAACCAGCTTCCCTGCACGTATGCGGCATCGAAACCCAGGTTTGGGGCCCGGTCGCGCCCCACGAAATCGTGGAAATATTCACCCTGCACTGACAACGGGCCGTACAGTGCGGCGAATTCCGCACCCAGCAAAACCGTCTTCTTGACGCCGTTGATGGTGCGGGTATCCACCAACCGGCTACTGGTAACATTGGATTCCGGCCGAGAACGAAGCCTGATTTGGTTATTATTGTCGGTATGCCGGTATTCGCTGGAAAAGCCCAGGTGCAAAAGCTTGCGGTCCGATAGAATAGGCGCCATGGTGACCCGCGCGGCGATGCCCCAGCCATCGTCGACGGTATCGTTCTTTCTGCCGACGCTTTTGCCGAACACACCGCTGGAAAAATGCCAGAAATCGCCCCGGGTATCCAGGCCGATACCCAGATGGTAACTTGGCGCGAAACTGTTGCCCAGAGAACGCTCCATAAACGTAATGGCGTTTGAACCTCCCATTTCCTCCAGGCTGAAGGGTTCCTGGAAGTTGCCAATTTTCAACGAGACAAGATCCCACCCTTTATATCCCAGCCAAACGGCCCGGGGTCCCACTTTACTGTCTTCCGCAAAGTCGATTTCAGCCTTGTAGCGCCAATCCCGGAGAAATTTACCCTTGAAGTGGATTCGGGCGCGGCGCAGGCTGGCGCCGTTGCCCATGGATGTCTTGTCATCATCGTAATAGGCGTAATCGGCGTGAATCCGCCCGCCGGCCTGAAAGGTGTAATCCCCATTCCGTGATTCAATCCGCAATCCTTTCTTGCCGATTTTGACCTTATTGGAGGTAGCAGCCAGGGATTTGACTTTCTTTGCCGTCCGCTTGTGTTTTTTTTCTGTTTCCTGATGCTGTTGCCGAACCAGCTTGTGTAAAGCCTCGATTTGCTCCTGCTGTACCTTCAATTGTTTTCTCAGCGCCTGCATCTGGGTTTGTTGCCGCTGGAGCATTTCCTGTTGCTGGCGGATCAGGCGATAAATCTCCTTGCCTTCCAGAGCGGTGTTTTCACCGGCTGTCAGGGACAGCGAAAACGCGGTCCCCGACAGCAGAGCCAGATATTTCAAGCGAATAGTCATCAAGGCCGCCCGCTCAATCCGCAGATCCGGCTTGTGACTGTTGGGCCGTTTTGGGCAACAGGTCGAAGATCAGGTGAATCCGGTCCTGATCGGAGTCATTGTAAGACTCATGGGGGGCTTTGTTGTCGAACCACCATAATTCGCCGGTTTTCATCCGCACGAATTCATCGCCGGCTTTCAGGTAGCTTCCCTCCGGGCCCGTGCTCAAGACCAAATGGTAACGGTTGCGGATCTTGTAATATTCCCCCCGGTCAATATGCAGATAGACGCGGTTGCCGGGCGGCAGGTTCACCAGTTTCGCCCGGCTCAGTTCACCGCCGATTTCCTGTGCGAACTGCTTGATGAATTCGATGCATACCGGAAATTGTTTGGAGATCGTGGTAAACCGGCTTTCGTGAACGTCATAGCGCTTGCGCCCCATGATTTTCGACTTGACGATGCCCCGCAAGGGAATGGCGCGGGCTTCCCGCTGCACCTTGATTTTGTCCTGGCGCCCGGTGTGTAATTCCCAAGGATTGGGGTGGCGATTGATTTCATCCAGGAAAGGTTGCACATCGATATCCGGCTTGATCAAGACAAAATTTTTCATAGGCTTCTCCATAGCGTGTTTTCAAGCGATCCGGCATGCCGGCCGGAAATTGACAGGGGGGTGAGGTGGCGCCACCCGTTGTTTTTCAGAGTGGGAAAACAGAAAATCGATGGCCTTTTCCGCCAGTTTTCCATGGCTGACACAATCAGCGAAGGAATGGCCGCAGCCCGCCAGCACTTGACATGAATACTCCGTTTCGAAACCGTGTAACCGGGCCGCAATCCGCATCGCCCGCGTCCAACGCAGAGCCCTTTCCACCCGGGTCAACCCTTGCTGCTGATCCAAACGGGGAGAGCGCTTGAATGCAGTGTCACTTTCGATATCCAATTCTCCCACGAACACCGCCATGGGCACTTTCAAAAAACTCTCTGGGTCGAATTTGAGCAAACGCGAACCGGACCGCAAGCGCAGCCCCCTTGGAAACGGTGCTCGCCATTCGGGGAAGGTGTACCAGCCTGCCGATCCTATCGTCACCGCGCGCACTTTCTCCGGGTACGCCATCGCGTAACGATGGACAAATTGTCCGCCGGCCGAATAGCCAAACAGATAAATGTTTCCGGTATCCGCGCCGGTGCGTCCGCCGAGTTCGTCGAGCAGCCGGTTGAGGGCAAGATCAGAATAATAGGGTACCGGCTTGTTGCTGACTCCCAGGCGTTGATAGGCAGGAAAATGCTTTCGGCTAAACAGCGGCGCCACCAACACAAAGTTCTCCCGCTCGGCGAAATCCGCAAACGCACGCCATTGTTCCTTGGCCCGGTGGGAAATGCCATGCACCGCGACAAGAACCGGTCTGCCAAAGGCCCCACCCGAAGGTACCTGGAGGTGATAGCGTAACTCCGGCGTGGACGCATGCCGGTAACCCCGATTGTAATACTTTCGCCTTTTTTCTGATGTTTTCATTAAGCAAACTCCTTGTCTGTCGCTTCCATTGACTGTAAAGCAGGCACCACGCCCTATCCTGCCATGCCGAACCGGCCGTGCCGGGCAAACCGAAACAGGGATGCCGTCGGCCCACTGCCTTGCAACAACGCATCGGGAGGACCTGACTCTATGATCTGGCCGTTATCCAGATGCCAAATCAGATCGGCCTTGATCACCCGTTCCAACTGGTGCGTCACCATAATCACGGTACCCTTGAAATCGCCCAAAATATCATCCAGCAACGTCTTGGATTTCTGGTCGAGATTGGCATCGGCTTCATCGAGCAGCAGAATTTTCGGTTTGCCGAGCAAGGCTCTGGCCAGAGCGATACGCTGACGCTGGCCCAAGGAAAGATTTGCCCCGCCATCTACGACACGGGTGCCAAGACCGTCGGGCAGTTCGAGAACCACTTGATCGACACCGCACAAGCGGCAAACCCTCGCCAACTCTTCTTCCGTGGCGCGGCGCTTGCGGTAACGCAGGTTCCGTTCGATAGTGCCCCTCAAAAGAGGCAAATCCGGGCTGACGATACCGATGGCGCGCCGAAGCGAGGCTAGCTTGCAGCGTTCGATATTCTGTCCATCGATATAGACACTTCCCGAATCCGGTTCCACCAAGCGCCCGATCATATCGATCAAGGTGGACTTTCCGGCGCCGTTGGGCCCCACCAGGGCCAATTTCGTTCCGCCGGGCACGGTGCCATTGAGATTTGTGAACACATTGCCCAAACGAACTTCTTTGAATCTGATTTCGCCCTTGGTGACTTTCAGTTTCTTGGTGCCCCGCTTATCGATAATCAATTCGGGCGTCGCCATGAAGGACTCGATGCGGTTGAAGGAGACCCGGTACCCATGCCAAAATTCATAGATCCGTCCCAGGCTGCGGAATGAGGGCAACAGCATTCCCAGGACACTCATCGAGGCGACCACCATGCCCGGCGTCGCATGGCCACGGGAAACTTCGTACGCGCCCACCAGCAACACGCACAGGGTAGCGATGCCGTTGGTCGCTTCCGTGATACCCCTCAAGCGGCCGATAACCTTGGCGCGTTCGATCATTGCCTGCTTCAGGCGCAAACTCTGCCCAGCCAGGACATTGCGCTCGCGCTTGATTTGATTGAATACTTGCACGACCGGGAGAAAAGCGATTTTTTCATTGACGTTGGCAGCGATACGCGCCCGACGGTTGCGCGATTCCTTGATGCGGTCGTGCAACTTCCGGCCCGAGGCGATGGCGGTACCGGCGCCGAACAACAGGACCACCCCAACGGTCGATGCCAGTACCGGATTGATCAGCGCCAACGCCAGTATCGCCACAGTGCTGGTGATCAACGCCACCGTCAACACCGCCAATCCTTGGCTCAACCATTGCCTCAAGGCGGTCAAATCACCGATGAAGCGCAATAAATGACCACCGCGGCTGCGTTTTTGCAAAGTCCAGGGGGCGATGTCCACCAGTTGGTCGTACAGGGCCAGGCGAACCTCATAGGTATAGGCCTGCCCGAGCCGCTCGGCATTGACCCGTTCCGCGTACCGCAGCAGCGCGCCGCCGCAGGTCGTCAGAAGCAATGCGACGGCGACGCCCCAAGCGTTGGCGCCGAACCCGCCGGAACCACCTGCTATCCATTGATCGAACAGGAAACTGATCAGCAGGGCAGAAACGACCGTCAGCAACGCTTGCATAAAGCCAATGGCAACGAGCTTGCGGAAAATCTGTTTCCGCCCGGAATTGAGCATTTTCGGAACAGGCATGTTTATCTTTGAGCACAGGAAAGAACGTTGACGGTTGCATCTGATTGCCTGGAAGCCCGGGTCATTTGAAATTGCTCGTAGAGCAGATCACCCGCCTCTTCCGGCATCAACAATGGCAGATCAATCACCGTTTCTGCCTCGCGCCTGGCCAATGGCGAAGCGTTGATCGCACCGCTGACGGCGCTTATGGGAAATCCCCTGCGCCGCAGAGAATCCACGCCGGCCTTGGCGGCCAGGGATTCCCTCGCGGCAAAAATCAGCGTATCGACGGATGCCTTGAATATTCCCGAAGACAACAAGGCATCGGTTTCTTTTTGAAACAAGCCATCGGCAACCTCCACGACAATGACATCGGAGCGGGCGAGGGCCAAATTGTCGATCAAGCAACGAAAGGTGGACGCCAGCACCCGCTTGTTGACGCCAAATGTCGAAGCCAGGCCGGCGTCGGTGAAATCGAGCACCTGGTCCGCGCCGGCATCGATCATCTTCCAACGGTCCCCGCCCGCGCCGGTTCCCGTGACTTTCGTGGCCCCTACCGACAAGCCCCGCTGCTTCAGGGCATGAATCACGCCTGCTGCCGTCGTGGTTTTGCCGGCATTCATGGAGCTGCCGACAACCGCCACGGTAAACGGCCTTTTGGGTTTGCATGAAACTGGCTTGACCACCGGCCAGTCTTTGAGATTGATGGGTTTCCCCCTCCCGTCGGCCAGCAAGCCGACAGGCATGATGGCAGTGGCTGCCTTGACCCGGCGGTGGCGGCTGATACTTTTGGCAGCGATTCCCCCTGCCGCAACCAAATGGCACGCTTCCAGAGAATCAGGCACATACGCCTCGAACTGATCGGGCGCGTAGCGGGCGCCATAGCAAACAATCACTTCGTCCCCCACATGCAGACCCGCCCGGCGGCCAGAGGGTAACTCGAGACGCTGGTGCTGGCCGATCGATAGGATCCTTGCCAGCACCAGGTCGCCAGCCTTGGGTTGCACGTTGCCTTGCAGCAAAAAACGGGCAATATCGAGGGGGATATTACGGGCATTGTAGGAAACCTTCGCCTTGGTGATGCGGTCCCGATCTAGCGGATCGCCCCGCGAGTCCGGCATGGCTGGGGAGGGGGTTACTGAGAGTCCGGTTGGCTTATCCATATTGTTCTCCTATAAAAAATCCAAATATTCAAGCAGTACGGCGATATCAGCGGATCACAGGTCCCAATAGCGCAAGCGCACACTCCTTGGGACTCCGGTGAATCGCAATGACCAGATCTCTGAGGGCTGCCTGCCAAATACCGACTTTCATCCATAAAAGTCAAATGGGGGTAGCCTTCCCTGGAGATGACAGGCAGCCCTCAGAGACCGGGCTGGATTGGCGGATAGGCCAAGTCATCCATGATGCATTGCAACGCTCCTGCCAACCAAAATAAAAGCACTTTCCATGCCATTGGTTTGTACTTAAATGTAATGAATACATCCCGTTTGCAATGCCTTAACCCGGAAACTTCATCAGCACTTCCGATGATGTTGAACTATCCGGGATAAGGCAGGCATGGAGCTCTCGCCAATAACTAACAATAATAAAGAGTGGCCAAAGCAGAATACCTATGCCAGCGGCCGATGTGTCGGTTTTACCGGAACCCACCAGAAAAGCTTGTGTTTTAACGCTGAGCCGGCTTCTGGACGGGGAAAGCAGGCACGCCATGTCGTTTTGTAGCGACATGGTTTTGCCTTGAAATTAGTGCCTCTTTCACCAGAAACGATGATTGGACGTCGTCCCGAAGTAACAGAAATGGCCATGCGCCTGGCAGGACCAGCAAGAAACAGGATTTGCCAACTGTAATTATCGACAAATTTTGCAGGGGTCTGCAGAATCTTGCGGGCATTGGTGACTCCTCGCCGCGGGAAATTACCGGCAGGCAAGACAGTCCTGTTCTCCCGCTACCCCGGGAAACACCTCCCCAGACTTGCACAACACATTTACCCTTCTCTTTTCATGACCTCACTACAGCCAATCACCAATGACACGTTGGCCCCGCCAAAAGCATAGGTATTGCTCATGCAAACCGGCCGGTTCCGGTCCAGGACCTGGCTGCCGTCAGCGAATGGCAAGGGAGGTAATCCGGGATCTTGACAGCCGTCCCAGTGATGCACCGGCAGCGGGGATTCCGGCCGCTGCAGCAGCTGGGCGCACAGGGCCAGTTCCACCGCGCCGGAAGCCCCAAGACAGTGGCCGGTGAGAGGCTTGGTGGCGCTGCAAGGCACGTTGCCGCCAAACATATCGAAGACTACCTTGGCTTCCATGGCATCATTGTGGGGCGTGGCGGTACCGTGAAGGTTGAGGTAGCCAATCTGCCAAGCTTTTACGTCAGCGTCGGCCAAAGCCCTCTCCATGGCAATCCGCGCTCCGCTTCCCTCGGGATCGGGCGCCGACAGGTGATAAGCATCGCTGCTCATGCCGATTCCCAACAGAGCCAACGGCGCTGGTTCCCGGCTCAACAGGAAAAGCGCCGCCCCTTCGCCCAGCACCGTGCCATTGCGGTTTTGACTGAACGGATTGCATCCGCTCCGGCTCAATGCTCCCAAGGAGGCGAACCCCTGCACCGTGGTGCCGGAAAAGGTTTCCGCGCCCCCCGCAATTACCGCGTCACACAACCCCAAACGGAGCAGATTGCGGGCCGAATGCATGGCCTGGGCTGAAGCGGCACAACTGGTTCCCACCGACCAGGCGGGTCCGCTGATATTCAACAAGGCGGCCACGAACTCCGCCGCGCCGCCGATTTCCTGCTGTTTGTAGTGGAATCCGGCCGGGAATTCTCCAGCCTGGCGGTATTGTTTCAAAGCCACCTCCCCTTCCCGGATGCCGGACGCGCTGGTGCCAATCACAACGCCTATCCGGTCATTGCCATAGTGTTCAATGGCGTTTTGCAACGCAGCGAACATCTTCCCGATTGCCGCCAATAGCAAACGATTGTTGCGGCAACGGTAACGCCCCAGCTCTGGTGGCATTTCCGGCAAGGTTTCAGCCACCGTGGCCAGTGGATAAGAAGTACCGGGACTGAAAGCATCAGACTGGGGATGAGAAATCAGGGAAGGACTATGAACCTTCTCAGCGGCGATGCTCGCGGCCGCCGAAATCACGGCAAAGGCTTGAAGGTAGCAAGGCGGGGCTGTCTTCATGGGCAAAGCTTAACACTCCTCTACCCTTGATGACAGAAAGCAAACCAATTGGAATTTGATTATGCAAACAAACTATAAGAATCCCCGGCAAATTTTTCCGCCGATGTCCGTGCTTAGGGGGTGAGTGTTGATGATGACATTGACACCAACACATGACTTAACATCAATGATCTATTCAGAGGTACTGACAAATGAAAAAATCCATCAAAATTCTGGCTTTGGCATTGGGCATGAGCGCTGTTTACACCGGTTCCGTTTTGGCTGAAGGCTCTACCATCACCGGCGGTTCTGTCACCAATAATGCGACTATCTCGAATTCACGCAACACGGCATCCGGTTCTGGTGGTGGTGCTTTCGGTGGATTTTTCGGAGGCAATAAACAGTCCGAAGCCAACCAGGGCACGGTCAAGATCAAAAACTCCACTTTGCGCAATACCCGTATCAGCAACCGCGCCAACATCCGTAACAGCCAAAACACCGCCCGGGATGGCGGACGGGCAGACCAAGGATCAGTCGTAATCGAATAACCCGCCGACAAGTCAACATGAGCACAAGGATGTGCCGTTGGCTTTTTTGGATTCAAACAACCCAGTGTTTACAGGATAACCATGATGTCCAACCTTTTTCCCCACAAAATATCGATGATCGGGCTGTTTGTATGCTTGTTCCATCCAGGACCGGGCATGGCGACGGATCTGAACGACGGCATCCCTTTGGATACCCCCGTGGATGATTCGTTACAAACCGGCATCAACGAATCCTTCATCAACAGTAAAGCCAAGGGCCTGCTGATGATGGGCAGCGACAAGGTGATCTCCGAGGAAGACGGCGTGGTGGGCCAGGGCAATATTGTCATCAAGCCGGGCGTCGATCTGCCCCCGGGAGTGATCATTATCAACAATTCCGATGTCAACGGCGCCACGGCGGTATCAAAATAAAGACTCCATTAGCATTGCAGGCCGATCATGAAAGTTTCAACCAATTTACGCCTAACCTCCCTTATCCTTGGCGCTTTCATTGCCGCCTTAACCAGCGGATGTGGCCTCAGCCCGCAAGATGTCGATCTGGACTTAAACCAAACCTTGCCGGAAGTAAATTCTACGGTCTTCAGCCAGGCAATCGCAGACTTGGGGAAAGCCAATGTGATATATGGGCGCGGCCCCCTCAGGGTGATGTCAAAACCCGTACGCGACAATACCGGCACCTCCCTGCCCACTCAGGGAGAAATCCCCCAGGACATTTCAGAAATGGTGAAAAGCGCCCTCAACGCCATCGGCGGCGAGATCTTGTATGTTCCCTTCGACCCGGAGTTCATGATCAGCACGGCCCAGACCGGTTATACCCAATGGGGCGACAAATATCTGCCCAATGTGGTACTGGTGGGTGGACTCACCGAATTTGACCGCGGCCTGGTCACCAAGGAAGAAGGCGCCGATGTCAGCGGCAGCGCCGAGGATTTGGGCGTGCCCATGGGCCTGGATTTCAGTGATATCCGCAAAAGTTCGCTGGCGCGCATCACCCTGGATTTCAATCTGGTGGATTTCAAAACCTTTACCGGCATCCCTTTTATGCAAGCAGTCAATAGCATCCGGGTTCATAAAGGCGTCGGTAAAGATGAACTGGGCTTTACTGTCTACGGCCAAACCCTGGGACTGCGGGGCAACATCAAGAAAATCCAGGGCCGTCACGCCGCCATCCGCCTGTTGGTCCAGCTCAGTATCATCCAGATTGTCGGCAAATATCAAAAGCTCCCCTACTGGCGGTTGATTCCCAACTCCCAGCCGGACCGGGTAGTGCTGGATCAAATTCGCGAAGACTATTACCGCATGGGACCCACCGAGCGTATCGTCAAAATCCAGGAATATCTTTATCTATACGGCAAGCCCGTCAAAATCACCGGACGTTTGGACGCAGCCACCATGCAAGCCATTGAAGCCTTCAAAACGGAATATGGCGTGACTCAAACCGAACCGGTCAGCGAAGCACTGTACCTGGCCTTGTTTGAAAACGTGCCGCTGGACGTCATCGCCAAGGTACGCAGGCAACAGGTGAACACCATGCTCGCCCAATACCGGCAGCAAGCCAATAGCACTGTGGCCCAAACGCCCGTGGTCCAACAAACCCCAAAACCAGCGGCGCCGAAGAAAGACGCCGGGCAACAACCAACCTTGGGTGAACTAAAGGTCTGGACCGATAAGGAACAAGTAGTGATTGGTGACGAAGTTGCCGTATTCTTCAAGGTCAGCAAACCCATGTTTGTCCGCATCGTCACCGTCAACGCGGCGGGACAAGTGGCCACGCTGTTTCCCAATCCCCACCAGAACGATAATTATGTGTTGCCCGGGAAAACCTACCGCATCCCGCCCAGCAATGCACCGTTCAAATTGACGGCAGGCGCGCCGGCCGGGGTGGATAAAATCCGCGCGGTGGCTTCCCCCAAACCCGTCACTGCCGAAGACCTGCCTTTGACCAGCGACGGTGAATTCAAACCAGGCAACCCCAAAGATGCACAACGCGTCTATGCCGGAGATGAATTTCAAGTGCTTCCCCAAAACCAGCAAAATGCCGCAGCGCAATAGGAGACAAGCACCATGAAACGGCTCACTATTTTAGCTATCTTGATTTTGATCACCGCCTGCGAAACCGCACCCGTGCGGCGCGAAGACTACATCGCCCAGCATCCCGAGTGGGACCCCCAACTCGTCAAAATCATTCGCGCGGGCATGATCGCCAAGGGCATGACCAAAGAACAAGTGCGCGCCGCCTGGGGCCGGCGCTGCTACACCTGCCAGGGCACCAAGAAGGGACCCTGGGGCGAATCCTGGGAATACCGGACCCAAGTGGTGTTTTTTGATACCGAAGGCCGGGTGACCCGTTGGGAGTATAAATAAACATGATTCAGCCAAGTATTCCGGTTTCCTTACGTGGGGGCATCGGGACCCTTAGGAAACCTCTGAACCAGTCATCCTTGGCTTGCTCAGAGGCTCCTTAGAAAGTCACAAGGAGTCAGCAAATCCTTAAGCAATGAAGAACACTGAGAGGTATCTACCATGAAGACAATCCCTTTACTCCACCAACCCCGGCTACGAAAGATGGCCATGGCCATCCTGGCGGCATCCTTGAGCGTGCCGGCGATGGCAGAAGAAGTCCGTTTGTTCACCCAACCGCCCAGCGCCGACGAAATGGGACGATTACTCTTCCCCGACAAAGCGGTGGGACAACGGCCAAAGCTCAAAACCCGGTCCTTGACCTTTACCACGGTCTCCAAGAAAAGTGGTCAACCCACCCAACCGGCGTCAAAAGAAACAACCGGCATCGCCCTGCCCATCCAGTTTGCGTTCAATTCCGCCGAGCTCTTGGGTGATGCCCGCGCTTATCTGAATGAAGTGGGAAAAATGCTGAGCATGGAACAATTCAAAGACGAACGGATTGTACTGGAAGGGCATACCGACGCCATCGGCTCCGAAGACTACAATCACTGGCTATCCAAAAAGCGGGCCGAATCGGTCAAGGCTTATCTGACATCCAAATTCGGCATCGACCCCAAGCGCCTGGTGGTCGTGGGACGGGGCGAGCAGGAGCCCCTGCCGGGGCGCAACCCCACGGACGGCATCAACCGCCGGGTGGAACTCCATCGGGCAAACAAACTGGCGGCAAATTAACGGAGCAAGCCAATGAAGTTCAAATCCTCAATATGGTTAGGCGCCTGCGGTTGCCTGTTTGCCGGCACCATCATGGCACAAGCCTATAGCGGCAAAATCGTTATCGACGGAGTCGTGATGGGCGAAGGCAATGCCAGTGTGGTGACCGGTAACGGTCAATCCTCGGTTGAGCGGCGACCCCTGCCCTGTTTCACTGAAATCACAGTGACAGCAGGGGTGGATCTGGTCGTCCGCCAAGGAAAAACCTGCGAGGCGAACATCGTGGCTGACAGTAATCTTCATCCTGTCATCGCCACGGAAGTGCGGGGAAAACGCCTGACCATCGCCGCCAACCGCTCGTTCCAGAGCCAAGGGCAGGTGCGTGTCGAAGTCACCACGCCAAGACTGGAGCGGCTGGAAATCGGCGGAAGCTCCGATGTGACATTGGAGTCCATCAATTCACCGGTATTGATTATTTTGCTTTCCGGCAGCGGCGACGTGGAAGGCCAGGGCCAGGTGGACCGTTTGGAAATCCTGGCCGAGGGCAGCGGCGGCTTCAGACTCAAGGATTTGAAAGCCAAAGACGCGCGCGTCAAAATCAGTGGCTCGGCCGATGCCGAAGTCCATGCCACCCGTTCCCTCAAGGTGGATATCGATGGCGCTGGAGAAGTCATCTACTACGGTCATCCGGCCCGGGTGGAAAAAACCATCACCGGCGCCGGCGATGTGGAAGCGGCGCAATAACCAACCTGGGATTGTACATCTTGATCATTTTGCTTTTTATCTGTCTTATCACTTCTTCCGCCGCAGCCATGGGAACAGGCAACAACCCAGAATTTTTCCCCGTCACCCTATCCATGGATAAACGGAAGCTTACCCGTCCCAAGATTACAATACCCCGCAAATGCCACAAGAAAACCTGCCGGGTGGCGGTGGAGGGCTATTC
>JALSQY010000157.1 GCA_026985035.1 Methylothermaceae bacterium | reverse complement strand
CAACCACTTCTCCACCTGTTCCACCGGCCACCCCTTGCGCCGGGCGTAATCTTCCACTTGATCACGGCCGATTCTTCCGACGTTGAAATAGGTGGCTTGCGGATGAGAAAAGTACCATCCGCTGACCGCTGCCGTCGGTACCATGGCGAAACTTTCTGTCAGAACCAGACCGGCATTGTCCTCGGCCTGGAGCAAATCGAATAAGGTGCGTTTTTCCGTATGATCGGGACAAGCAGGATAGCCAGGGGCCGGGCGAATGCCTTGGTACTCTTCCTTGATGAGTTCCTCATTGCCCAAGGATTCTTCCGGCGCATACCCCCAAAACTCCTGGCGCACCCGCTGGTGCAAATGCTCGGCAAAGGCTTCGGCCAAACGGTCCGCCAACGCCTTGAGCATGATGGCGTGATAATCGTCGTGGTCACGCTCGAACTTTTCCAGATACTGTTCAATGCCAATCCCGGCATTGACCGCAAAGGCGCCCACCCAGTCCGGCGTTGCCGTCTCTTCCGGCGCGATAAAATCCGCCAGGCAATAATTCGGCTGACCTTGCGGTTTTTTATGCTGCTGACGCAGATGATGGAGAACGGCGCGAATTTGTTGGCGGTTTTCATCACCGTACACAAGAACATCATCCCCCCGGGAAGCCGCTGGAAACAAACCAAAAACCGCCCGGGCCCTCAACCAACCTTCGCTGACAATCCTTTCCAGCATTTGCCGGGCGTCAGCCAGCAATTTGCGCGCTTCCTGACCGACAATCTCGTCCTCCAGGATTTTCGGATAGCTTCCCGCCAACTCCCAGGCCTGAAAAAAAGGCGACCAATCAATAAAGCCTACCAACCGTTGTAATGGGTAATCATCGAAAACCTGAAGGCCGGTTCGTTTGGGGGTTGGCGGTTGATAATTCGCCCAATCGTCACGAAAACGGTTACGGCGCGCTTCGATGATAGGCAATAGTTGCGTGCGGTCCTGTTTTTTGGCGTGCCGCTCACGCACTTGTTGGTATTCGTCCGCCAACTGTTTGACAAAGGGCTCGCGCAGATCCTCGCTCAACAGGCTGCCGGCCACTCCCACACTGCGGGAAGCGTCAGACACATAGACCACCGGCGCGTGATAGTGAGGATCTATTTTCACCGCCGTGTGCACCCTGGAGGTGGTCGCCCCACCAATCATCAACGGCAAATCCATTCCCTGGCGCTCCATTTCCTTGGCCACGTGCACCATTTCATCCAGAGACGGGGTGATCAAACCAGACAGACCGATGATATCGACCTTTTCCTCTTGAGCGGTATGGAGAATTTTATCGGCGGGCACCATAACCCCCAGATCCACCACCTCAAAACCGTTGCATTGCAGGACCACGCCGACAATATTCTTGCCGATATCGTGAACATCTCCTTTCACCGTCGCCATGAGGATTTTTCCGGCAGTTTCCCCTTCTTGCCGCCCGGCATCCATATAGGGCATCAAATAGGCGACCGCCTTTTTCATTACCCGGGCCGACTTGACCACCTGAGGCAAAAACATCTTGCCGGAACCGAACAGGTCTCCCACCACATTCATGCCCGCCATCAACGGCCCTTCAATCACATGCAGCGGCCGCTCGAACTTGAGCCGGGCTTCCTCGGTATCCTCCTCGATATAATCGGTGATCCCCTTGACCAAGGCGTGCTCAAGCCGCTTTTCCACCGGCCAGCTGCGCCACTCGTCATCTTCCCTGGCCTGGCTGGCGCCTTCGCCACGGAATTTCTCCGCCACTTCGAGCAAGCGCTCGTCGGCATCTTCCCGCCGGCATAAAATGACATCTTCAATGGCATCACGCAGCTCCCTGGGTACTTCCTCATAAATGCCCAATTGCCCGGCATTGACAATCCCCATATCAAGCCCCGCCTTGATGGCGTGATAAAGAAAGACGGCGTGGATCGCCTCACGAACCAGATCGTTACCCCGGAATGAAAACGAAACGTTGGAAATGCCTCCCGATGTCAAGGCATGGGGCAAGGTCTGCTTGATCTTTGCCACTGCTTCGATGAAATCCAGCCCGTAACGGCGGTGCTCGGCAATTCCTGTCGCCACGGCAAAGACGTTGGGATCGAAAATGATGTCCTGAGGTGGAAAATCAAGCTTTTCCCGCAACAATCGGTATGCCCGGCCACAAATTTCCACCTTGCGGTCCCGGGTATCGGCCTGCCCCTCTTCATCAAAGGCCATGACCACCACCGCCGCGCCATAACGGCGGGCCAGGCGCGCATGTTCCAGAAATTTTTCTTCGCCCTCCTTGAGAGAAATGGAATTGATGATTCCCTTCCCCTGAATACATTGTAATCCCGCCTCGATCACCTCCCACTTGGAAGAATCGATCATCACCGGCACCCGGGCGATATCGGGTTCCGCCGCCACCAGATTCAGGAACCGGATCATCGCCGCCCGGGAATCAAGCATGCCTTCGTCCATATTGACGTCGATGATCTGGGCGCCGTTTTCAACTTGTTGTTTGGCCACTTCCAAGGCCGAATCATAGTCCTCCTCCCGGATCAAGCGGCGGAAACGGGCGGAACCGGTCACATTGGTACGCTCACCGATATTCACAAACAAGGCGTCATCATCGATATTGAGCGGCTCCAGTCCCGACAGCCGGCAGGCCACTGGAATCTCCGGAATTGGGCGGGGCGGAATCCGGCTGACTGCCTCCGCGATGGCCCGGATATGGTCTGGGGTGGTGCCACAGCAACCGCCTACAATGTTGAGAAAACCACTACGGGCCCATTCGGAAATCTCCTTCACCATCTCTTGCGGGGATTGGTCGTATTCGCCAAATTCATTGGGCAACCCGGCATTCGGGTGGGCGGAAACATGGGTATTCACATAACCGGAAATTTCCTCGATATATTGACGCAACTCCTGTGGCCCCAACGCACAGTTAAAGCCAAAAGATATAGGGTCGGCATGCTGCAAGGCGTTCCAAAACGCTTCGGCGGTCTGCCCCGACAAGGTGCGCCCGGAAGCATCGGTGATGGTGCCGGAAATCATGATGGGCAATTCGAAGCCATGATTGTCAAAATACCGTTTAATGGCGAAGATGGCGGCCTTGGCATTGAGGGTATCGAAAATGGTTTCCACCAGCAAAATATCCACCCCGCCTTCCACCAAACCATCGATGGCCTCGGTGTAGGCTTCCACCAATTGCTGGAAGTTGATGTTGCGGAAACCTGGATCATTCACATCGGGCGAAATCGAAGCAGTCCGGTTGGTGGGCCCCAAAACCCCTGCCACGAAGCGGGGTTTGTCTGGATTTTGAGTGGTAACCTCATCCGCCGCCCGGCGGGCAATCCGGGCCGATTCCAGATTGATTTCCCGGGCCAGCGCTTCCATGCCATAATCGGCCATCGCCACCTTGGTGGCATTGAAGGTATTGGTTTCTATAATATCGGCCCCGGCCTGCAAGTATTTGTGGTGGATTTCCCCGATAATTTGAGGCTGAGTCAGAGACAACAGATCGTTGTTCCCTTTCAGGTCGGAAGGCCACTCCTGGAAGCGCCGTCCCCGGTAATCTGCTTCTTGCAGGCGGTAGCCCTGGATCATGGTGCCCATGGCGCCATCGAGCACCAATATTCGTTGTTTCAGCAGCGTTTTGAGTTCGTCGGTTCGATTTTTGGGTTGCGTCATTGGATGATTCTGTTTTTTTAAGAGTTTGGATTTTATATCTTTTAACCAAGAAAGGCTTGCAAACGAAAAACACCTAATTTTTTCGGTTTACTTTTGCGATAATGAGAAGTCTATCTTATGGTGCATGCATAAGAAGAGAATAAATAAAAACCTGAGGAGGACTCCCATGAATAAATTCATCCTTACCTTGCTGGCCGCCTGCATTTTCGCATTTGCTGGCGCCAGTCAAGCGATGAAAGTCAAAAAACCATCTGCTGCCAAGAGCGAGGAGGTTGGCAAACGTAATCCGGTCAAGCTCGAAGACGCCAGCCCTATTATAGGCACCTGGATTTTAGTTGAAGTGGCGCCCCGTTACACCGGTGAGCGTATCCCGGAAAACCGTACTTGGGAATTCCGTTCTGACGGCACCCTGAAAACCTCGGGATACAACCGGCACTTCAAACGCAACGATGAACAAGAATTTCATTACGAAATCAAAAATGGCAATATTGTTACCGATGTACCAGGACGGCCTGGTAAAACCTTGATCTATCGTGTCTATGACATGGGTGACGACTATATGGTTCTCCAAGGTGGCGTCGAAGGTTTCTATTTTTTCAAACGCAAATAATTTTGAGGAGAGTGAGTTATGAATGTGAATATCAATAGCAAGTATAAAGACGACATTATGCTGTGGGGCGGCATTCTGGTTGTCAGTGCCGTATTTATCGGCATTTTCATGGTGTTTACCACCACGCCCCCACTCGATTTGATTAAAAAAATCCTGAGCGCTATTTTGATTATGTTCTTGCCCGGCTACATCATCATGAAACTATATTTAAATGATGTAAAGCTGAGCGAAAATCCAGCGGTGGATAAATTCATTCTGTCTTTTGGGCTGTCCATGGTGACGGTCCAATCGTTGGCTTTCATTGTCAATTACTTTGCGGTATACGGGGAAAATCTGGATCAGGAATTTCGTATCCGAATGGAAGCTTACATGCCCTTGATCATTGCTTTCCTGGTGATCGCCACCGCGTTTGTACTCAAGTTTTTCTGGGGCACCATTTCCAGTATTTGGGGCAAATTGATGGATTGGTTCGCCGCCAAGCTGGGCGGAGCCGGACATACCACATTGTTGGTGTTGGCTACCTTCATCATTCTGGCCTTGTTCTACCTGCTGATCAAGGTCATCTTGCTGATTATGGTGAGCCTGGCGACTTGAGATAATCTTTAAATTCACCCTGTTCCAAAAACGGGCCGTTGGGCCCGTTTTTTTATGTTTTAGGATTTTCGGTATTGCAAAAAATCCTTTGACGCCAACCTGGGAAAATTACCAGAATGCTTGAATTTCCATGTCTTCAGGCGCACACTAAATAACAACACTTCCTGAAAAAGGATCTGGCGATGCCCGAAACCGATACGGTACTGGCTAAATTCCGGCAGTTGCCGTATGACCAATACAACATCGATACCGGTGTTTATGATCGCCTGGTCAAGCTGTTCCGCTTCATCAAACGCTTTTTACATATCAATTTCAAGCTCCATGATCCAGATGACTGGGTAAGCAAGGGGCAAATTTTCGTCTTCAATCATTTCGCCCGCTTTGAAACTTTAATCCCTCAATACCTCATCTACGAATCTACCGGCCACTACTGCTGCGCCATCGCCCACCGGGAATTATTTGAAGCAGACGAAGGCTTGGCCCAGCTTTTGTTATCCATTGGCGCGATCCCCCATGATACGCCTGACTTGATGCCGCTTCTGGCGACCCAAATCCTGCGCGGCCACAAAGTCATCGTGTTTCCCGAAGGCGGCATGGTCAAAGACCGCCGGGTCGTTGACACCAAAGGTCGTTACAGCATTTTCTCCCGCACGGCCGCAGGTCAACGCAAACACCATACCGGCGCCGCAGTATTGGGGTTAGGATTGGATATTTTCAAGCAAGCCATTCTGGAGGCCCAGCAATCCAAGCAGCAGGAAAAACTTCAGCGCTGGCAGCAACAGTGCCAACTCCCCGATCAAGCGCTTCTGCTCGAGCGCGCCGCCGAACCCACCATTATCATCCCCGCCAATATTACCTTCTATCCGCTGCGGATAGATGACAATGTCATCAGGGAAGCTGTCGATATCATCCGCCCGGGCCTGAGCAAACGCCATCTGGAAGAACTGCTGATTGAAGGTAACCTGCTCCTCAAAGACACGGACATGGATATCCATCTTGGGGAACCCGTCCCCGTTGCCGAATGTTGGAACCGGTGGGAACGCTGGATGGTGAAGTCAACTTTGCAAGACATTGAAAGCCTGGACGAGATTTTCACCTGGCGCCACGGGCACGAATGGAAGCCTAAACTGCTGGCCCAGAGAATACGCCATAACGCCCAGTGCATCCGCGACCACTATATGGATGCCATGTATAAGGCGGTCACCATTAATTTAAGTCACTTAGCCGCCACCCTCATTTACCACTGCCTTGAAAAAAAGCACGGGCGGATTACGCGGCCGGATTTCCGCATGGCACTTTATTTAACGATCAAGCAAATTCAGAAAAAAGGCGAATTCTTCTTGCATCGAAGCCTTCGCAACCCCGAGCTTTATGGCCAATTGCCGGATAAAGAACCACCAGAACTCCACCAATTCATTTGTACCGCCGAAGATGCCGGTTTAATTGAATCCGTCGAAGAGGCTTATTATTTCCTTCCCAAACTATGCGAGGAGTTCGAATTCGATACCATTCGCCTGGAAAATCCGCTTGCCGTATATGCCAATGAAGTGGCACCGCTGCCTGATCTCAAAGAGGTCATAGCCGATGCCTATGGTCAAGCCAGGGAGGTCTCCCGAAGAAAATTGGCCTTACTCCGTTTCGACGACGAATTGCAGGCTTGGCATTGGGACAAGGCATTTTTTTCCGCTCCCTGCTTTGAGCCCATCAATGAGAAAGAAACACTCTCCATCAGCGGTGAACCTTATCTGCTTGAGCCTGCCACCCCCACCAACAGAAGCGCATTACTCATTCATGGTCTTCTGGCTTCCCCTGCCGTCATGCGGCCACTGGCGGAACTACTCGCCCAACAGGGCTACACGGTGTTGGCCATCCGGCTCAAAGGTCACGGCACTTCTCCCTGTGACTTGCGGGAACGCAGCTGGCAAGATTGGCTCGATTCAGTTTGGCGGGGCTACCGTATTCTCGAAGGCTTGACGGACAAAATCACCCTGGTTGGGTTTTCCACCGGTGCCGTCTTGGCACTGAGGCTTGCGGCCGATCAACCCGACTGCCTGATGGGAATTGTGTCTGTCGCCCCACCGGTTAAATTCAGAGATCCGGTCATGTCTTTGGTGCCCCTGGTGCACCAAGCCAATATCCTGACCCAATGGATGGCGGACGGGGGCCTGAAAGAATTCACTACCCACCAATCCGAGCACCCGGAAACCAACTACCGTCATATCCCGATCCGGGCTCTGAATGAACTGCGGCGCCTGATATCTGAAACCGAGCAACACTTAGGTGATGTCCACTGCCGGGTGTTACTCATTCAGAGCGACCGGGACCCGGTAGTAGAGCCTGACAGCGCCGAAATCATCTTTGACAAATTGGGCACCCAGCAAAAAACGCTTACGCTGATTCCTTCTTCAAAACACGATATCGTTTTCAACGATCCCGGCGGCGTCCATGACATGATTTTGTTTTTTCTCAATCAATGCACCCGGCCCCATAGTCAACTGCAAACGCTGACCGCATCATGACAAACAAACCCTGGCTCCAACAGTACCCCCCCTGCCTCCCTGAGACAATCACGCCCCCCCAGCAGGCGTCCTTGGCAGAGTTATTCGAACAATGCAGCAAGCAATTTGCCGAATTACCCGCGCTCGAGAATTTGGGCACGTCTCTGACTTATAAACAATGGGATCTGCTGTCGCTTAGATTTGCCGATTACCTACACCGTCATCTACAACTAAAACCGGGGACGCGACTGGCCATAATGCTACCCAATCTATTGCAATTTCCAGTCGTCCTGCTTGGGGCGCTCCGCGCCGGATTGACGGTGGTGAACGTCAATCCTTTATTCACTCCCCGGGAATTGGCCTATGAACTCCAGGATTCAGGCGCCGAGGCGATCGTCATTCTGGAAAATTTTGCCTATGTTCTGGAAAAAGTGCAGGACGAGATCCCCACCCGCCACATCATTCTCACTAGCGCCGGGGATTTATGCGGTTTTCCCAAACGCCAACTGATCAACTCTGTTTTGAAATATGTGCGCCGCAAGGTGCCACCCTACCATCTCCCTACCGCCATTCCCCTGCGCCAAGCCCTGGAGGAAGGCCAACCGGTTCCGCCAGAAGTATCTTTAAACCAGGAAGATTTGGCTTTTCTGCAATACACCGGCGGCACCACCGGCACCCCCAAAGGCGCCATGCTGACTCACGGCAATATTCTCGCCAACATTGAACAGGTCCGGCTTTGGCTCACTTGTCAAGACTGGCATCGGCGGATGGAAGTGGGCAAGGAAGATGTGGTGACCGCATTGCCCCTCTACCACATATTTGCTCTGACTGCGAACCTCTGGGTTAGTATGACTCTGGGGGTTTACAATCACTTGATTACCAACCCAAGGGACTTGAAGCTATTCATCAAAAAGCTTGCCAAAATCAGATTTACCTGTATCACGGGCGTCAACACCCTGTTTATCCATTTGATGCACACCCCCGGCTTTGAGCAGTTGGACTTTTCCAACCTCAAACTCACGATGGCCGGTGGCATGTCCATGCAAAAAGCCGTGGCGGAGCGCTGGCAGAAAATCACCGGCTGCCCGGTCATCGAAGGCTATGGCCTTACCGAAACCTCACCGGTAGTCACCCTCAATCCATTGGATATTGAAACCTTTACCGGCAGTATCGGCCTGCCATTACCTGCCACGGACTGTTGTATTCTCGATGGAGGCGAACCTCAACCCATTGGCAAAGAGGGGGAACTATGCGTCCGGGGGCCTCAAGTCATGCGGGGATACTGGAATCAACCCGAAGAAACCCAAGCCATCTTCACCAAAGATGGCTGGCTTAGAACCGGTGATATCGCCAAAATGGATGAAAAAGGCTTCTTCTATATTGTCGACCGCAAAAAAGACATGATTCTGGTATCTGGATTCAATGTCTATCCCAACGAAATCGAGCAGGTCATTGTCAGTCATCCCAAGGTCAAGGAATGCGCCGCCATTGGCGTTCCCGATGAGAAAACCGGTGAGGCCATCAAGGTTTTCGTGGTCAGCGACGACCCCAATCTCACCATAAAAGAACTGAAAATTTTCTGCCGCGCCAACTTGACTGGCTATAAGATCCCTAAATATATTGAATTCAAAGATGAACTGCCCAAAACCACCGTGGGTAAAATCTTGCGCCGTCAGCTAAAAGAGGAGCTTAAAGATGAATGATGTAGTCATCGCCAGCTATTGCCGTTCCCCCTTCACGCCAGCCCACAAGGGCGCTCTCATTCGCACCCGGCCTGACGATCTGACCGCCCAGGTCGTCCAGGGATTACTGGAACGGAGCAAAGTCCCGCCCGAGGCAATTGAAGAAATCGTGCTGGGCTGTGCTTTCCAGGAAGCCGAACAAGGCTTTAACCTTGGCCGGATGGTGGTTTTCTTGGCCGGGTTGCCGCAACAGGTGGCAGGTCAAACCATCAACCGCTGGTGCGGCTCCTCCATGCAATCCATTCACAGCGCTGCCGGCGCCATCCGATGGGGCAGCGGCGAGGCATTTATCTGCGCCGGGGTGGAGAGCATGACCCGTATCCCCATGGGCGGTTATAATCCCATGCCCCACCCCGGGCTCTATGAAACCTTTCCCCAGGCCTATATGAGCATGGGTGAGACTGCGGAAAACCTGGCCAAGAAATACGCCATCCCCCGGGAAGACCAGGAAAAATTTGCTTTGAGCAGTCATCAAAAAGCTGCCGCCGCCCAGGCGGAGGGGATTTTCCGGGAGGAAATCGTCCCCATTCGAACCCCCGACGGAAATGAAGTCACCGATGACGGCTGCATCCGCAGTGATACCAGCCTGGAAAAACTGGCGCAACTGAAGCCCGCCTTTCTCGCCGACGGCACCATTACCGCCGGGACATCGTCACCCCTTACCGATGGCGCCAGCGCAGTTTTGGTCTGCAGCATGGACTTCGCCAAGCGTCACCAATTGGAACCTTTGGCCAAGATCAAAAGCATGGCGGTCACCGGATGCGCCCCGGAAATCATGGGGATTGGCCCCGTGACGGCCACCCACAAGGCGCTCCAGAGAGCGGGGTTGACTCTGGATGACATTGACCTGATCGAAATCAACGAAGCCTTTGCCGCCCAGGTGCTTTCCGTAGTCAAAGAGCTCAATCTGGACTTGAGCAAAATCAACCTGGAAGGCGGCGCCATTGCTTTAGGCCACCCCCTTGGCGCCAGTGGCGCCCGGATCACCGGCAAGGCCGCGCAATTGCTCAAACGCAGTGGCAAACGTTACGCCCTGGCTACCCTTTGCGTCGGTGGCGGGCAAGGCATGGCGACGGTTTTGGAGGCAGTGTGATGAGCGCGCAAAAAGTAGCCATTCTGGGAGCCGGCGTGATGGGCGCACAGATTGCCGCCCAGGCAGCCAACGCCGGGCTGGAAGTCATGTTGCTGGATATTGTGCCGGAAGGCGCCGCTGACCGGAATATACTCGCCAAAGGTGCTATCGACCGCCTGTTGAAAATGCAACCGGCCCCCTTGATGCTGCCCAAATTCGCCCGCCGGATTCGGACGGGCAACCTGGAAGACCACTTGGACTGGTTAAAAGAAGCCGATTGGGTCTGCGAGGCGGTGATTGAAGATCTGGCCATCAAGCAATCTCTTTATCACAAAATAGAACCGTTTCTGAAATCTTCCGCAGTGCTGTCATCCAATACTTCCACCTTGCCCCTGGCCCAATTAACCTCGGGGCTTTCTGAAAACCTGGTCAACCGTTTTTGTATTACGCATTTTTTTAATCCTCCGCGGTATATGCGCCTGTTGGAAGTAGTCCCCGGCCAGTGCGAAAGCAGTGGCCTGGCAAACCTGACCACCTCCTTGGATCACGGGCTGGGAAAAACTGTCATCCAATGCAAGGACACTCCTGGTTTCATTGCCAACCGGATTGGCAGCTACTGGCTGCAATGGGGCTTATTGAGTGCTCTGGAACTAGGCTTGACCGTGGAAGAAGCCGACGCTGCCCTGCGCCCTTTGGGCATTCCCAAAACCGGAATATTCGGCCTGCTTGATCTGGTGGGACTGGACCTGATGCCCAAAATCCTCGCCAACTTGCAGCAGCGCCTGCCCGCCGATGATCCTTTGCAACCCATCGCCCAGATCCCGGACTTCCTGGAAAAAATGATCGCTTCCGGGTTCACCGGGCGTAAGGGCAAAGGTGGGTTTTACAGCCTTGATACCTCAGAGGGCAAGCGCGTTAAACTGGCATTGGATTTGGCCAGCGGGGAATATCGTCCCGCCAGGAAACCGGATTTGGCCGGTCTGTCTGCTGCCCGCCGGGAGGGATTGCAAGGCTATTTGACCTTCCCCGACAAAGCCGGCCGCTATGCCTGGCGTGTCTTTTCCCAAACGCTGCTTTATGCCGCCCGCGTGGCGCCTGAGATCGCCCACGATATCCACTCGGTAGATCAAGCCATGAAACTGGGCTACAACTGGAAATACGGGCCCTTTGAACTGCTTGATAAGCTGGGGGTGAATTGGTTCCGTCAACAACTGGAAGCCGAAAGCCAATCCCTGCCCGAATTTCTCGAAAAATCCCGGCAGTTTTACCAAATTCAGGACGGGCGAAAATGGCAGCTTGGGTTTGACGGCCAGTATCATACGATTCAACGCCCCGCCGGCGTGCTGCTCCTGGAAGATGTCAAAATCGCCGGCAAACCGCTCGCACGCAATGGCTCCGCGAGTCTTTGGGACATTGAGGACGGGGTCGCCTGTCTGGAATTCCACAGCAAGATGAATACCCTGGACCCCCTGGTGATGGAGATGATTGAAAAGGCCATCGCCATCGTCGCCCGTGATTTCAAAGCGCTGGTCATTTATAACGAAGCCCAGCACTTTTCCGCCGGCGCGAATCTGGGGGTGTTGATGTTTGCCATCAATACTGCCCTGTGGGACGAGATCGAACGTCTGGTCGCCCAGGGGCAAAGCACTTTCAAGGCATTGAAATACGCCCCTTTCCCGGTGGTTGGCGCGCCTTCCGGCATGGCCTTGGGGGGCGGCTGCGAAATCCTGCTCCACTGCGATGCCCGCCAGAGTCATGCGGAACTATACTGCGGCCTGGTGGAAGTAGGCGTTGGCTTGATCCCCGCCTGGGGTGGCTGCAAGGAAATGTTGCGCCGTCATAGTGAAGCCGCGGACCGTCCCGGCGGCCCAATACCACCGGTGAGTCAGTCCTTTGAACAAATCGGCCTGGCCAGGGTTTCCGGCTCCGCCTTCGAAGCACGAAATTTTCGGATTTTGGATGCCCGAGACGGCATCACCATGAACCGGGACCGGGTTCTGTATGACGCCAAACAATTGGCTCTCAGGCTTTGTGAAAATTACGCCGTCACCGCGCCCCCGGCTTATCATCTGCCCGGCCCGACCGGCCAAGCCGCACTGGACATGGGCGTTCACCAATTGCGGCTCAAAGGCCAGGCAAGCGAATACGACACGGAAATCGCTAAACACTTGGCCCGGGTTCTCAGCGGAGGAGATACGGATCTGGTGGATGAAATTGGCGAAAACGATATCTTGGGATTGGAGCGGCAGGCTTTCATGCATTTAATCCGCCAACCCAAAACCCTGGCCCGACTCGAGCATATGCTCGACACCGGCAAACCGTTGCGTAATTAATTACCTGCAAGTTCTGAAAATATGTGCAATAAGAAGATAGGAGAGTGCTTGTTCGGAGGGTACATGACCTGGACGACCGTGCACAAGCCTCCTGGAAAGGATTCACGGTGCCCCTGGAAAGCCACCCTTCTATCTCCTCAAAGCCAAAATCTAAAAATGAGGTAACCCGTCATGTTGACCTATTCCGCCCCCCTGCGCGATATGCGCTTTGTCTATGAAGAACTGCTCCAGGGTGGTGAGTTGCAATCGCTGCCGGGCATGGAAGACGTTTCCCCGGAGCTGTTGGGCGCCGTTTTGGAGGAGGCCGCGCGCTTTTGCGAAAAAGTGCTGTTGCCACTGAACCAAAGCGGCGATCAGGAAGGCTGCCGGTTCGAGAACGGCCAGGTCTTTACTCCTAAAGGATACAGAGAAGCCTACCGGCAATATATGGAAGGCGGCTGGCCTTCCCTAAGTTGCGATCCGGCGTATGGCGGCCAAGGCTTGCCCCACATGCTCCACTGCATGGTGGGGGAAATGATTTGCTCCACCAACCTTTCTTTCGCCATTTATTCCGAATTGACCCACGGTGTCTATGAGCTCCTCCACCAATACGGCACCGATGAGCTGAAATCCCTCTACCTCCCGCCTTTGGCAGAAGGACGGTGGAGCGGCACCATGTGCCTGACCGAACCCCAGTGCGGCACCGATCTGGGGCTCATCCGTACCCGCGCAGTCCTGCAAGAAGACGGCAGTTATCAGTTGAACGGTGGCAAAATCTTCATTTCCGCCGGGGAACACGATCTGACGGAAAACATTATCCACATGGTGTTGGCCCGCACACCTGACGCGCCGCCCGGGACCAAGGGAATCAGCCTGTTTTTGGTGCCCAAAATTGTCCCCCAAGCCGACGGCGCTCCCGGCCCTGCCAATGGCGTCGAATGCGTTTCCATCGAGCACAAAATGGGGATCCGCGCTTCCAGTACCTGCACTTTGAGCTTCAATAATGCCAAAGGCTGGTTGATTGGCAAGGAAAATCAGGGCCTTCGGGCCATGTTTCTGATGATGAACCGGGCCCGCCTGTGGGTGGGGCTGCAAGGCTTGGGGCTGGCTGAAACCGGCTATCAAAATGCCGTGCATTACGCTCGCGAGCGTCTTCAAGGCCGGGCTTTAAAAGGGCCGGTGAAACCCGATAAACCCGCCGATCCCATCATTGTCCACCCCGATGTGCGGCGCATGCTTCTGACCATGCGGGCCTATAACGAAGGCATGCGGGCCATGAGCGTGTGGGCCGCCGCCCGCCTGGATCACTCCGAAAGACAAACCGACCGGAAGACAAGGCAGGAAGCCGAAGATTTCATCGCGCTGATCACCCCGGTCATCAAAGCCTTCTTTACCGATTTGGGCTTCGAGGCCACCAATTTGGCCATACAGGTCTATGGCGGTCACGGCTATATTACAGAAAACGGTATCGAACAATTGGTCCGCGACGCCCGCATCGGCCAGCTCTATGAAGGCACCAACGGTATTCAGGCCCTGGATCTGATCGGCCGGAAACTGCCCGCCCATGCAGGGCGGCATCTTAGAACTTTTTTCCAGCCGCTGGAAGCCTATCTCAACAAGCGGCGTAATCATCCTCATCTCGCCCCTATGGTGGGAGCCGTGGCCAAAGCATTCGGGCGCCTGCAAAGAGCCAGTGTGCAAATTGCGCTGAAAGGCATGCAAGACCCCGACGAAGGCGCGGCAGTCGCTTATGATTATCTGCAGTTGTTCGGACTGGTGGCCCTGGGATGGATGTGGCTGCGGATGTCAGAAACCGCCCTGGCCAAACTGGAAAACGACCCTCAAGGATTCTATAAGGCCAAAATCGCAACCGCGCGTTTCTATATGGAGAAAATTCTGCCTCGCAGCGGATCACTCTTTTCCAGCATCATGGCAGGCGCGCCAGCCATCACGGAATTCGAAACGGACCGGTTCTAACCAGTCCATAGTTTTAAGCTAACGCAATCGGCCAGTGAGAGACTGCTTGTTCTTACCAAGCAGGATGGATTCTTGATTAAATCACCCGAAATTTGACTTGCGTCAAAATACCCATAAAAACTTCATGGTAATTTGATCCGCGACTGCTGAGCAGTCTTTATCATTTAAAACAAGAGGAGTTTTTTATGGCAACTCAAGACAAAGAAAAAGATTACTTTTGGCACATCATCGCTGCAGTTGTCATCGCGGTTGCAGTAACCATGTGGATGGTCAAAAAAAGCGAACACGGCAAATATAAAACCAGCGCCGAGGCCATTGCCAAAGATCCCGCCATGTCTTCCTACCGCTGAGCGTATCGACGCCTCCACTTAAGAAGGCGCCGCATAAGCCCATACTCGGGTTTTTGCGGCACCCTACTTAATACCGGCGGCGCGGGTGTTTCGCCGCCGGTCTCTTTCTTGTTTAGAGTTACAATGGATTGCCTTCTTTATCCACTAAAGGCACTTTATATTCACGAAGTAATGCAAGGATCGCATCGTGTTTTTGATTGAGAAGATTCTGCAATTGCTGCTGTCTTTCCTTATCGCCTCTACGAACCGCCATCGAAATGGCGTAGTTGAAGCGGATACCTTTTTCTGATTTGAGGGGGATCAATTCAAAATCATCGGGATGCTTCCAGGGAAGATAGGCCCCGATAGGCCCCCACACAATAGCCATATTGATATCGCCTTTGGCGAATGCCTTTTCCAGGCGCATTGCGGTATTTTCCGTAAGATCGCCGGTCATGGCTTGATAGGTCTTCCCCTGCTTGAGCAGGTGATGCCGAAGCAGCCAAGTCACGCCGGGCGTGCGGTCGAACATGGCGATTTTGAGATTCTTTTTGCGATCCGGAGGTAATTGCTCCAGTTGTTCCGGGCTATGAATGTCATCGAAACCCTTGCCTTTTGCAACTACGAGCACATAGGTGGAACGGTAATAAGGCTTGGTGGTGGCCGCCAATTCATACCCCGCCGGGACCCCCATCACCACGTCACATTTATAAGTTTTGGTTTCCGGGTCTTTGGCTTTCAAGGTATTGCGTAAAAACCCAATCCGCTGGGGAAACCAAGTGTAAGTAACCTCCTGCCCCAATTCCTTGGCAAACAGCTGGGCGATTTTATTTTCAAATCCCATCTGTTCCTTATCAGAAAGGGGGGGATTGAGAGGGTCCGCGCATACCCGGAATATCTCCTTGGCCATAGTTGGCTGTGCCATAAAAAAAGCGAAAAGACTGACTGCAATACCTAAAAAGCGGATCATTGAAATACTCCATTCAGTAAGTTCCAAATCA
>JALSQY010000156.1 GCA_026985035.1 Methylothermaceae bacterium | reverse complement strand
AGGATGAAAAGGATGAAGTTTTTGACGATGGCATCGATATTTATCTTGAGGGCACCAGCACTACATTGGAATATATCGCGCCATTGCCTTTGACCCTGGGCATCAAGGGGCCCCAGCGTTTCACTTTATATATGGGCAAGAATGAGCAAGGGGAAAAAGCCCTCAAGGTCAAGGTGCAACCTTTGTTTGGAGAGGTGGGAGAGGCGGAGAAGAAAACACGTGACCTTGTCCTTATGGAAAATATCCAGGCAATAAAATTCCAGTACTGGCATGAAGACGATGAAGGCGGTGGCCAGTGGCGGGAAGGTTGGGAAGAACCCGGTTTGCCGGGCGCCGTGCAAATAGAATTCGCGCCTAAAGATGGTTTGCCTTTACCGCCCATTGTGGTGGGTTTGCGTTTTCAGTCTCACAGGAATTTTGGCGGTGGCGGAGTCTGGGGTGGCCTCCGTGGTAATTAAGAAACGGCAGCGTGGCGTGGCTTTGGTTTTGGTGTTGTGGTCCATTGCCCTGTTGAGTCTGATGGCGGCAAGCTTTGGTCTTGGGGTACGGCGGGAAGCCATGCTGACTTCCAATCTGGCCCAAGCCGCCCGTCTGGAAGCGGCAGCCGAGGCGGCCATCCATTATGCTGCCTTTATGCTCAGCCAGAGTGATCCCCAATTTAAATGGCGGACGGAAGGGGCCGTTTACGAAATCCAATGGGAACAAATTCCTGTTCGTATCCAGTTGTTGGATGAAACTGGAAAGGTGGATTTAAATCGTGCTGGTGAACCATTGTTGCAGGCCGTGCTGCAAGGGATTGGGCTGGAAAACGAACAGGCAGCCGCATTGAGTGACGCCATTATTGATTGGCGGGACCGGGACAATCTGCGCCGTGTCAAGGGTGCCGAAGAGGACGATTACAGAGCTGCGGGGCTATCCTATGTGCCACCCAACAAGCCTTTCCAGTCGATTGAGGAAGTCGCTCTGGTATTAGGCATGAAGCCGGAATGGTTTAAGAAACTGCTGCCCTTGGTGACGGTGCATGGCAAAAGGCCGGGCATCAACCCTGCCAAGGCTCCCGAGGCTTTGCTGAAATCGCTGCCCGGGATGGATCCAGCGATGGTAGAGACATACATTCAAGCCCGTTCCGCTGTGGCGCTTACTGGCGAAGCTCCACCACCTCTGCCGGCGCCTGAGGGTATCCGGTTTCATCGTTCCTCAGGGCGTGCCATCGGGATTACGGTGCAAGCTCGAAGCGGTAAAAGCATCGCTTCGTATCAAACCGTGATTCAATTGAAAAGGGGAGGGGGCAAGCGGCCTTTTACTTATTTGGAATGGCGTCAGGCGCCGCCACCGAAATCCCTCTTTGAATACGAAGAGGTCATCCTGGCCACTGAACAAAAAAAAGGTTGATCGAGCAACAAACATTGTAATGCCGTTTCCCCCGCCGCCATGACGCGGGCATGATTCCAGACAAATACCGGGCGGGCAACGGGTGCCAACAAGTTCATCCAGTATTTTGTGGTATGAACATGCCAATCAAAGCGAACCAGCGTGACCGGTCCAGCCGACCGCAACCGGCAGCGCCCCACCCCTCTTAAATCACCGCTTACCCTGGTTTCTACAAATACGGGAATTTTGGTTCGGGTGGTTTCCAGAGTGAATTGGAGCCGGTATGGCAAGCAAGTTTTCCAGCGATGACAATGAATTGCGCCCAGTCCTGATGAATCTCCAGCATAAAAGATGCTGACTTGTTCCACATAAGGCCACCACTTCGGCCATAGCTGGGGTTTTGAAAGAATTTCCCACACCGCTTCCAGCTTCCCTTGCAGACGCCAATGGGTGGTCAAATTATAGGTTTGCATGGGAGGATTGTGCGGGATTTTATTCTTGTGCTTACTTTATATAGTGTCCCTGGTGCTTGCAATGATGTCTAGATGATCTTGGTTGTGTCCTGGAGAGCTTTGTTGTCCGAAAAGATAGGAGAGATGAATGAATTTAGGCCAATTCGCTGAGAACCTGCTGAGCCCAGCGGATGCTTTGGAGGTAAAGGTCGCCGACAGTGGTGATTTTAACCGCTTCGAATCCTGCCTTGTCCAAATCCCAAAGTTCATAATGGATGGCACATTGCAAGGCTTCGCCCATCTCCCCGTCTAACAGCAAACCTTGCTTGATGGGATCTGCCAAAGGCAGATCGGAAACAATACTCTCCATCGGTTGTTCGAGCACCAGTGCCAGGTTGGAAAAAAGTCCCGTGAGAAAGAAGGCTTCCGGGTCGGAGTGTTTCACGTGACGGGCCAGTAATTCACACATTTTCGCCCGGATGAGGGAAATGCGCAGCATTTCCAAGGGACAGTTTTCCGAAATCTGAGTCAAGGTGATCAAGTTGATCCAACGTTTAAGCTCCAGCAGTCCCATAAGGACAATCGCCTGTTCGATGGAGCGAATCTTGCGGGGAAGGGAGAAGTGTGCCGAGTTGATAAACTTCAGCAATTTATAGCTCAACCCCACTTCCTGGCTGATGAGCGCTGAAATCTTATGAATATCCACATCTTCCTGGTTGATTTCCCCTAACACTCGGAACAAGTGCTGCCGGTTGGTTTGCAGACGTTTGCCGGAAACGAGATTGGGCTTGTGGAAGAAATAACCTTGAAAATAGTCGCATCCTAACTCGAGAAAATGCTGATACTGCTCAGGGGTTTCGATTTTTTCCGCCAGGATTCGTACTGGATAACGTTGCAGTTTTTGAATGAGTTTGACAATAGAGTGTTCCTCCTGCTCCAAAACATCAATTTTTATGATGGAGGCAATCTCTACCAACGGTTCCCAGTGGGGGTCGAAGATAAAGTCATCCAGGGCGATGAGATAACCTTGATTGGCAAGAAGGGTGACCGCTTCAATCAATGAATCATTGACAGGGGCATCTTCGAGAATTTCAATGACGACTTTATCTCTGGGCAATAATTGCGCTACCCCTTGCAGTAAATTTTCACCCGTTAGATTGATAAAGGCGCGGGTGCCGTTGGTGAGATTCTCCAGGCCGCATTCCAGTAAGGCATCGACAATCAGGTGATTGGTGGCAACGGTGCCGTCAACGATTTGGGCATGATTTTGTTGTTGGCAGGACCGGAACAACAATTCGTAACCATAGACATTGAGCTTGCGATCGAATATCTGCTGCCGTCCGAGGATAAAATCTGCCATGGGTTTTGTAGTTGCGTTTTAAGATCGGTGTAAAAGTTGAATGTTGGCCCTATAAACCTTGCCGTCATCAAGAGGTCTAATCCGAAACAACTGAGCGCCTTCAGCGCCTATGCGGATCTTTATAGAGGGCCCTCTATATAAAAGTAGTCGTTTTTAGGGGGGAGGTGATTGGATTTGTCAACGGTGACGGGGAAGCCAAGGTTCAGTAAAATAACCTGTTTTGCAAGGCCGGGTTTCAGTATGGCCATAACTCTTTTTTCATGACCAAATATATTTTTATTACAGGCGGG
>JALSQY010000155.1 GCA_026985035.1 Methylothermaceae bacterium | reverse complement strand
CTCCGCGCCCGGCGCGCTTGCCCAAACCGAAACCGCAGATTATGAAAACCAAACCTGCAGACTCTCGTTATGAATGAGGGACCACTGGGGGGCAGGTCATGGGGGAGGGAAAATTGGGTGGATGAAAAAATTTAAGCCAATAGACATATTTCCAGGGAATGTCCCAAAAGAAAAGATCTATAAGACCTTAGAAATAGATTTGGAAGCAGGGATAGTTAAGTTTTCAGCTCCAGCCCAAAAGCATGCTTACGGTAGGCATGGGGAAGAACTTAAAACAATCATTCCACATTTATCAGAAATAATTTCAGATCCAATGTACATGGGGGATGACTACAAAAACCCGGGCAAAATCGAGTTGGTGAGAAGAATAAGAGGAGAGAACAACGCTGCCTTGATAGCCCTGAAAATAGAGAAAGCGGATGATGGATATTACCATGTTTGTTCCGCATATTTCATTTCGCAGTCAGAGGTTGATAAGAAAAAACAAAAGAAAATTCTTAAAATTGTTCTTTAATAACAAGAGCGAACGCACAAAAAAACCGATTGACCCAGAAGAAAAAGGGCTGTAACTTACAGCCATGAAAGAAAGTGTAAGGTGAGAACGCCCGCCTCATGCACCATGGCTTTTGCTATGGTAAAGTAGGTCGAAAGACCGAAGAGATACCGGATCTTGATAGCTTTGGCTTTCAGGTGAAAACTGGGACCCGGTTACGCTTTCGGATATAGCCTCGCCTCGTGCGGGGCTTTTTCTTTTGTATTCCCAAAAGATACGGCGGGGCAGGGGGCAGGTCACCGGACATGCTGGCTTCGACAAATTCGGTTATCTTGATAACCGAGCCATCGGCCTCGACCCATGTGGTATCCAGTCCGTCCTCGCGGGTGATCGAGCCGTCAGGGTTGATGCGGATCGACAGACCGGCCACCGCCACGGTGACGGTGACGGAATATTCGTCCACAAGAACGCCCTTCCAGGCGTCGTCAAAATCGCGGCGCAGGACAATCTTGTCGGGGCGCAGCTTGATCTGGACATCGCGCGCGGTGTCGCCATCGGCATTTTTTAGCACGACAAAGGCTTCCTGTTTGAGCGGATCGTCGTGCAACGTCGCGCTGGCGTTTTTCGGTGGCCAGACCTTTGGCGTCTTGCGCTTCCTGCCCTTGGGGTCAACGTGAAACCCGATATAAAGCTGGGCCGATTTCCATGTGCGCTGGATTTGTTTGGTCAGCTTGTTCATGTTGATCCTTTCAGGCCATAAGCGTTGGCCGGTCCATACTGGATACCGCGTTCACAAAAGAAACCCTCCCGCCCCGACAGCCAGGCGCGGTGCAGTTCGGATCGGGCGATAGCCCGCCGGAACCAGCGGGGCATTCGGCGGCGCTGGTATCCATGAAGATAAAACCGATGTAGCAGATCTCTAGTCATCATGGCGGGGCACCGCTTTTACAAGTCTATTGCGCATAGCTTCAACAAAAAGGCCAAGGGCTTTCTTGGTAAAGACTGGGCTGAACGCGCCCTGCCGCCCGTTCGGGTCAAAATAGAAAGATGTTTCGAGGCAGTCGTGATTATACTCATCCAGCATCACCCAAAGACGCATATCAGACGCAAGATGAGCGCGCTTGCGCTCCATCTGCGGAATTTCGATAGCAAGCCGGTCCTTCCGAGGCTCCTTGCTGGTGATTGGCAGAATAAACAGGTTTGTTCGGCCATCCGCCCCAACAATGGTTGTAACCAGCGCTGTAGGGCGTGGTTTACGGCCATGCTCGGCCCCTGCTTCATGCTCGCGACGCCAAAGATAATCGTATACCCAGACATCGCCTTTCTTGGGCGGGTTCATTCGGGCACCTCGTCGGACAGTTCAGCAAGACTTGCTTCCAGCATTGCAAGATGTTCGGGCGGAGCTTCCTCGACAGCGTAGGCTCGCCGTTCATCCTTTTTGAAGCGTTGTTCATAATCCCGAATGCTCATCAATACATAGCGGGGCTTTTTGTGCCTTGTGATTGTAATCGGCTCGTGGCTGGCAGCTTCCAGAACATCGCCAAGAGTCTGTTTCAAGTCGGTAGATGGGAAAGAACGCATAGCAAATCTCCTTTTGTCTAATATAGACAATATACCCCATATAGACAAGAACAATCCTGCATTGGGTGTCAAAAAAAACGGCCCCCCGAAGGGGGCCAAGTTTGTCCTTCACCACAAAGGAATACGGTTATTTCGGGGGCCACAGGTGGTTGCCTGCGGCGTCATAAACTGCCGTAATGTGCACATGCTCGATCACGGGGGTGATCGCCAGCGAGGTCAGGGCATAGACGATCCGCTGGATGGTCTCGTCGGGCAGCATGATCGGATTGCCGTCTTTGACCTCGATGCGCCGTGGGGGCTGATGGTGTTGTCCCGCATGGTTTCCGGTCCTCGTCAGACCAGCCCGAGGCGGGTCTGGAAGTGCTCAAGGGCGTTGATCGCCTCATCATCGGTTTGCGCTTCCGGCAGGCCGGGCACCAGCCAGGTCTCGCCATCATAGGCCAGACGCGCCTTGGCGGACAGTTTCTGTTTCAGCTCGTCCTTTCGACCCTCGCAAAGCGGGATTGCGCCATCAATGGCAGGGGCGCGGGAAAAGACAATCTCGCCGGATCGGTAACAGTGCAGATACATCGCAATTCCTTTCTTTGTTGTTTGTGCCACCGTGGGGGACATAACAGGGAGGGGAAAAGCCCGCGCCCACGGTGGCCAACAGGGCAGGGAGGTCAAGACCCGCCCTGTTATCCAGTTTAGCCGAAATACTCCGGCACCCAAGCGTTAATTTTCGCCTTTTGTTCTTTTGTGACGCCAAGGGCTTTCTGTGTTGCATCATCGCAGAACAGATCTTCCAGACGCGCGGCCTTATCGCCTTTTTTCCGCGTCACGGTGCGCCTTGCCTTTTTTGCGGAAGGCTTTGAACGCACGGGCCAGATCGGCCCCCCAAGGGTCTTTGGGCTGGCTGGCCGGTGTGGTCAGACGTTCGTCCAGCACATAGCCGGTCTCGGTGGAGGGCAGGTTGGCCACATCATCGCAGCGCAAGCCGAAGGCCATGCGATACCCCATGCCGCCCGATAGCTGGAAGGCCAGCAGGTCCAGCAGCAATTCGGGGTGTTCAAGGCTGGCGTTTTGCCGTGCGCCGCGCCCGATGCAAAACAGATCACTGGCCAGCTTTTGCGAATAGGGGGATTTCGGTGTGTCCTCTGTCTGGTGGCGCGAGGCTTGCAACACGCCTGCCTCGATCGCCGCCTTCTTGTCCTCGCGCCGCACCAGTCCGGCCTCAAGGCGCAATTGCCCGCTGTGATCCACATAGGCAATCACTCCGGCATGGGCCTTTTGTTCCCCGGTGTATTCCCCGTCGAGGATGGCTTACAGCGCGGCCAGTTCCTCTTGTCCGGCTTCATCCAGCGCCTCGCCGTTGGCCAGTTCGGCCAGATCATCATAACGCTCGGTTTGATCCTCGGTCAGAACGCCCTCGACGGGATAG
>JALSQY010000154.1 GCA_026985035.1 Methylothermaceae bacterium | reverse complement strand
CCGAGTCTTCACACCCATGGTCAAGAGGCGAAATCGAGTCTTCACACCCATGGTCAAGAGGTTGGTCCTCACACCCATGGTCAAGAGGTGGTCAAGAGGCGAAATGATGTGGCGTTGAGTGTCCGTGATCTCGAGTCTGGCCATGTTCGCAGGAGACGGCGAGCTCTCTGCTCGCCTTGGCGACTCGAAGCTTTCAGCGCGTTTGCGCCGCGGAACGCGAGAGCCGCTCCAGTCCTGTCTTCAGACCAATGGTCAAGAGGCGAAATGATGTGGCGTTGGCTGTCCGGGATCTCGGACAGTGAGTGTCCGGTATCCCGGACGTTTGTCCGGTATCTCGGACAGGTGAGATGAGTTGTTGAGGGGTTAGAGGTTGGCTTGAGTCTTGCTTGATGGGTGGTAATGCTTGCACGTCCAGTCTTTGCAGATCGGTTGGTTTTTCTTACGCGTTCAGTGGCCGGCCAGGAGTTTCGACTCCGGCCCTCGCCCGAGGTCAATGAGGCGATTGCTTATATGTTGATGGCGACGTCTCGTCGCTATGGGATGCGCCCGAGTGCGGTGTGCGTGATGAGCAATCATTGGCACGGTGTGATTCATGATCAAAGGGGGCAATTGCCCGCGTTTTTCAGTGAGTTTTATGGGCTGTTGTCCCGAATCATCAATTGGATGCACGGCGACCGGGGGCGGATGTGGGACGGGGGGCAAGCCCATCGCTTGTATTTGGATGATAACGAGAGCGTGATTGAGGAAATTGCTTATACGATGGCCAATCCGGTGGCGGCGGGGACGGTGGCGGAGGGCAAAAGCTGGCCCGGTCTTCGCAAGTGTTGGCCGGCTCGAGAGGTGGTGGTTCGCCGCCCTGGGTATTTCGGCAATCCGTTGCATCAAGGGACTATCAAGCGTCCCAAGGGAATGAAGGGCTCCAGGCCGACGGTCGCCGAGGTCGACAAGATGATGGCAACCTGGGATGAGGAGGGTGTCCATTACCCGCCGTATCTGGTTTTTCGCCTCCATCGGCCGCCGGGTTTTGATGAGCTCAGCGATAAGCAATTGGCCGCCAAGTTGCGCCGCGCCAACGCCGAGGCCGAGCAGCGGGCGCGGCAACAGCGCCTCGATGAAGGCAAGGTCGGCTACTTGGGAGCGCGCCAGGTCAAGGCCTTGCCGAGGACTTCGGTACCCAAGACCTTGCGTAAGAAATATTCGCTCATCCCCAAGGTCAAAGCGCGCGATGCCAAGGCCACCATGGCGGCCAAAAAGGCGCTGAAGTGGTGGCTGGAAGCCTACGCCGAGGCCTACAAACGGATGAGGCACGGCGACCGCCACGTTCGCTTTCCCGCGGGCACCTATCAGCACGCCGTCTACCACGGCGCCATCGCTGACTCGATGGCCCAATCGGCACCGCCCGGATAGCGCCGGGCACAGCGGCGCGCTTTGCGCGACTCGTGGCGATACAGTTTTTGCATCGCCGCGCACAGCTGCGTCCGGAGCATCGGCTCGTGCTCAAACCGAGCGCGAAAAGGTGTGCGAGCTTACCCGCCGCTCGCCAATTGATTCGACCGAGGCCCGTTGCTGCCGCCGCGAGCGCTGCGAACGGTCGCTCACTGGAAAAGACCTTGGGAGTATCGCTGGGAGTTGGATATCGGCAGGAGTTTGGGAGTATCGCTGGGAGTTGGATATCGGCAGGAGTTTGTAACAGAAATCCGAGCCCCCCCTTCTCTCAAAAAGACCGTTGAAAAATCCGAGCGAAAAATCCGAGCGCAGACCAGCAGGACCAAATCCGACCACGACATCCGGCCAAGTAAAGAAAAAGCCGGTCTTACTACTACCACGAGTATTTTGTACCAGTAGAGCTACCGAGAAACTCGGGCATGGTGGCGTGACCATCTTGAGAAATGTCGCTGCGGCGGATTACCTTGATGGCTGTTGCAACAAGAATCTTGAGGTCGAGCCAGAGACCACGATTCTCAACGTATTCGAGGTCGTACTCGAATTTTTCGCTCCAGCTGATCGTGTTGCGCCCACGCACTTGGGCCAAGCCAGTGATCCCAGGCACCACCCGGTGACGGCACGCCTGTCTCTCGTTGTATCTGCTCAGATAACGGACCAGTAATGGGCGTGGTCCCACCAAACTCATATCACCGCGAAACACATTGAGCAGTGCTGGCAACTCATCAATACTACTGGCGCGTAGAAACTTGCCGACTCGAGTCATCCGCACCGCATCGTACTCAGGTCCGGTTTCATCAGGCCGAGCCGCACGCATCGAACGAAATTTGTAGAGGTTAAAAATTTCCCCACCAAGTCCCGGACGCTGTTGCTGGAACAAAATTGGAGAGCCCATCGATAGCCGAACAGCAACCGCCGCTCCAGCGAACACAGGTGAAAGGGCGATGAGAGCCGCACCCGCGGTCACAATATCAAACCCTCTTTTGGCCAAGTCATAGCCAAATCCCGAGTAACTACCAACAGCCGCATCGGCAACAACGTCCTTCCACTTCTCGGCAAGGACCTTGAGGCTGTAGTCAGATTCAACAGCACTCACCGCATTGACTTTGAGTCGCTGAAGTTTCTTCCGATCATGGTTGAGTTCGAGAAGTGCATCGAGAAACTGCAGCGGGTTGCCCGGAGAAACGACGATGCCACAGTCCGCCTGGATCACCACATCGGCAAGGTCTGATCCTTTCGGAGCCACAGCAATAATTGCCGAGGAAGCAGCCATCGCACTAAAGGTCTTACTCGGAACGGAAGTATGGATGGCCTGGGCGCGAAGACTAACCAGTGACACATCGGTGGCGACAAGCAGCCGACGCCATTCGTCATCATCGGCTGGACCAACGAAATGAATGAGCGATGTGTAGCCGCGCGGTAGCTCGCTCTTCAGGTACTCGACACCAGGTCCCGAGGCCGCGAAAATGACCACGACGTCCTTAGGTTGGGCACGACATAAGTGAGCGAGGCCCTCTTTGAGGGTGTCCCACTCGTGGACATGACCAAGGTTTCCGACATAGCTGATGACCAGCTTACCCGTGACGGGTACACCACAGATGGTCTGAGTATACAAGTTAGCCTCAGTGGATGCCAGTGCGGAATGGGGAGAACTCGAATCGGATCTCAACTCGGAGAATTCAGGTCCAGAAAATTCTTCCACTGAAGCTCCGGTATGAAGAACCACACAGGACCGAGGTGTTCCATAACG
Source organism: Methylothermaceae bacterium (assembly GCA_026985035.1). Classification (GTDB taxonomy): domain Bacteria; phylum Pseudomonadota; class Gammaproteobacteria; order Methylococcales; family Methylothermaceae; genus Methylohalobius. The sequence continues at coordinate 322 of JALSQY010000154.1, read as the reverse complement.
TTCGATAGCGTGGTTTTTCATTCGGTGACCGATAAAAACCATGGCATCGGCATGCGCAAACAAAAATCGGTTGAGAATAACGCCCAAGGCAGAAGTTAATGCTGATGTTTCGCCATCGCCTGCTGCTTCAATGGCGTCTGGATACAAATCATAGATCAAAGGGACTACCGGGCGCCCATGCAAAGCCTTGGTCGCAACTAAAAGAACCGGAACAAAGAACGGATTAGTCGTTGGAACTAAAACGCCTGCATTCGAGTCGAAGGCCTTGAGCACCGCCTTGATGGGAAAACGAGCCATTGCACCAAGGCGAGCACGAATTCGC
>JALSQY010000153.1 GCA_026985035.1 Methylothermaceae bacterium | reverse complement strand
AAATTTTTCCGATCCGGGCGAACTGTTGAATCAAAAGCTCTTGTTTCAACCGGATTTGAGCCGCTGGATTTAAGTGTTGCAGGCTGCACCCACCACACCGGCCGAAAAAAGCGCAGCGGGGTTCAATCCGGTCGCGGTTGGGTTCGGTCACTTCCAGAACTGTGCCCCGGGCAAAATCCCGGCGGATTTCCCGGTAGCGGAAGCTTACCCTTTCGCCGGGCAAGGCCCCCTCGATAAACACTGCCTTCCCATCCACATAGGCAATTCCCTGGCCATCGTGAGTGACGTTTTCGATTTGCGCCTGAACCGGATCCTCGGGTAAAGGCTTTCTGCGTCGCCTTCCCATGCCTTATTTGCGCTGCCAACCGCCATTGCCGGTCTGAATCATCCAGCCGGGACGGGCATTGGCGATCCAGCGTTTGGCGAAAGTCGCCTGGATTTCATCCGTCCATTCCGGGTGCCCATTGGCCCGGGCGATGGCTTGATAAAGCGCTGTGCGGTCTTTGTTTTCATTTTGTACCAGACGCATCACCTTGGCCCGAAGCTGAGGTGGAATGGCGCCGGGATTGACGACGGCAACCAGACCGTTATTGGCATAGCCAATCCAGCCCTTATCCAGATATTCCTTGAGTTTTGGAAAGCGGCGCTTCATGGAAGCGCGGATAGCGCGGATGTCAGGGCTGTCCACGTTCAAGTCCGCCGCCGCGTGGGCAGTGGAAACGCCAAGGCTCATGATTTCCAACAGGGCAATTTTGCCGCGCTGCAACAGCAGAAAGGACTGGGGGGAATCGGTGGGTGTTTTTGCCTCTTCGCCTTCCTGGATATCTTTGATAATTTTGTCGGCGGCTTTTTCCGCTGCGGCTGCCGGAAAATAGATATTGATTGTGACGCACGAAACGATACTCAGCAGTACCAGTAGCGGGAGTATGGAAATAGGTTTTTTCATGGCGTTATCACCGGTGATTCTAGTTTTTCGATTTGCGTAATCCTGGCCAGCCTGGCCAATAGGGTCGGCCAGTCGATGCGGCGATTATAGCCGATCACGTCTATTCGTGGCAGACCACCGCCTTTGACAATGTAATATCCATTGTTGGCGGGCGCTGCTCCGCTGAGAAAACAAATATTGTTTTGCAGGCGGCAGCCGATGCCGATTTTGTGGTAGGAAAATTGCTTGAATAGCTTCATGAAACCCTGCGAAAGAAGCCCGGCGGCGCCGCCACCGCCCAAATCCGTCAAATTTTCCACGGCTTTCTGGCTGATACGGTGTTTAGAGTCATCATTTTCCGGCGTCCCGAGCCAGGCATCAAAAGCGACCGGGCGCCAATTTTCCAATACCAGCCCTTTGATATAGCCATCCAGCCTTCCGGTGATCAGGCCAAAATCAAAATGGCGGGTGACCAATTCCAGATCCAGGTTTTTGATTGCCATGTCCGCTTCCAGCCGGGGCAGGGGGCCGAATAGATGGCTGATTTTCAGGTTTTGGATGACGATTTCCCCATCAAATACTTCCAAAAGCAACTTCCCTTCCAGCTTGAGTTCGCCAGGACGGTAGCTGATTTTGGGAATCACCCCGGATAAGGTTCCCGCCAGCGGCGGGAGTCCAATCACACGGGTTAATTTTTCCAGGGGTATATTTTTGAGTTTGCCCGCAAACTGGAACTGGGGCTTGTCACTTGTCAGATCCAGGGCTTGCAACTGTCGGATTTGAAAGTAACCGTCAAGAATAGGAATGGTTGCGGGGCGAATCAGGCGCAAATCGTCGCCGGTGGTGCGGAAAAAAAAGTCGGATTTCCCCAGTGGGATTTTGTATAGATGCCCCGATTGCCAGCCAATCCAGGTGAGGGGAAAAAGCTGGCCTTGAGTGGCCAATCTCCGGCGCCAGTGAATATCGCCTTGCAATTGCCTGAAACCCAAACGCCTTTGACTGTCGGCAATGATGATGTCGATGAGCTTGAGCTGGCCCGATTCAGGCCAATCATTGCGGACCATGATTTTGCCGATTCCCTTGCCCGAGGGAACCGATACGCCTTCCCAATTGCCGCCTTCCAGATAGGGAGATACATACCGTTTGAAGGCGCTGGCCAAATTCGCTTCAATATTGGCCACCAGGGAGGAAATTATACCGTTATCTTTTTGTGATTTAACAAAAACCCTAAAAATATCCCGTTGACTGAAAGTCAGATTCGTCTTCGATTTATGGTTCTTTGCATTCCATTCAAACTGCCAGTGCAACCGGCTGGGGTGTTGTTTGAACGGGAGGTAAAAGGGTAGATACCAACTGCCGTCATCAATTGTGGCAGTGAGATCTCCTTGCCAGCGCCGGCCTTTACGCTTGGCCCGGGTTTGAATGGCGATTTTCAGATTCTCTGCTCCCAGGGTAAAGTCTCTGTCATTAAAGCTGAGGGGATGAATTTGGAGTTGCGCTTTCATGGAATAGGGTTGCGGATTGCCGGCGGCGCGAAGGGAAAAGTTTGCCTTTCCCTGGAGAGTCTCGAGCCAGGGCAGGGGCTGGGGAGAGAGGGCCTTAATCGTCCGCTTCCGTAAATGGACTTGCCGGGCTTTGAGCCGGGAACGCCAGCGGTTTGCCAGGTAAGTGAGCGCCAGTTCCCAGTGACCACCCATGAACTGTAGAGGGGAAAGTTTTAAAGTGCCGGTTTTAGGGCTTAAACGTGCGGCAAATGGTCCTTGCAGGATTTCCCGGATTTTTGGCAGGTGAATCTGAATGCGGCCCTGGCTGCATATCAGTGTTTGCTTGATCCAATCCCCTTGGCGGCAGGCCAGTTGCGTTTGGGTAATCAGATAGGGTGGCACGGGAAGGCGCAGCTCGCCAAGAGACAGGGAAAATTCACCTTGCCGGGGAAAAATGGCGCCTTTGGCTTGTTTGAGAATCAACGGCCCGTACCGGAGCGAGTCAATCCGAAGTTGCAGTGATGAGGCGGCTGAAATGCTGCCAATCATACAAAACGCCAGTAATCCGACCGTTAGCCCGGTTTTTGGAAGAATGAACAGGGTTTTGCGGGCATTTTCCGAAACGCCGCGCCCCGTAGCCCTGCACATCGTTGATTGAATAGGATTGAAAGAGCTAACGTTAAGCGGGAAACACGCCGGTGGAAAGATAACGGTCGCCGCGGTCGCAGATGATGGTGACAATGACCGCGTTTTCCAGCGTTTGGGACAAGGAAAGCGCTGCCGCCACCGCGCCTCCCGATGAGATCCCGGCAAAAATCCCTTCTTTGGCTGCCAGCAAACGGGTGGTTTCTTCCGCCTCTTCCTGGCTGACATCGAGAATCTGATCGATCCGGGCGGGATCGTAGATTTTGGGCAGATATTCTTCCGGCCAGCGCCGGATGCCGGGGATTTTCGCTCCTTCCTTGGGCTGTACGCCGACAATTTGGATAGCCGGGTTTTTTTCCTTGAGAAACATGGAGGTTCCCATGATGGTCCCCGTGGTGCCCATGGAACTGACGAAATGGGTGATAGTGCCTTGAGTATCGCGCCAGATTTCCGGCCCCGTGCCTTCGTAATGGGCCCGTGGATTGTCGGGATTGGAAAATTGATTGAGGACCTTGCCCTTGCCCTGGGCTTCCATTTCGTCCGCCAGATCCCGGGCTTCTTCCATGCCCCCTTCGGCGGAAACCAGGATGATTTCAGCGCCGAAGGCTTTCATTACTGCCCGCCGTTCCACGCTCATGCTTTCCGGCATAATCAGGATCATCCGGTAGCCTTTGATGGCCGCCACCATGGCCAGGGCGATGCCGGTATTGCCGCTGGTGGCTTCAATCAGACAGTCTCCGGGGTGGATTTCCCCTCGGTCCTGCGCGTGTTTGATCATACTCAGAGCCGGTCGGTCCTTGACGGAACCTGCCGGGTTGTTGCCCTCCAGCTTGGCCAAAATGACGTTACTGGTCTCGCCGGGCAACCGTTGCAGGCGCACCAGCGGGGTGTTGCCGACAAAAGCTTCGATGGTGGGGAAGGGAGGGAGGTGAGTATTGTGTATCATATTGACTTCTTTGTATCCGATTCAGGCCCTTGCTGTAAAATAACAATTCCTTATAAAACCATTCAAGAATTTTTATGGCAGCGATTGAATTACTTTCCCCGGCCGGTACTCTCAAACACATGCGCTATGCCTTCGCCTATGGCGCTGACGCGGTTTACGCAGGCTTGCCCCGTTATAGCCTGCGGGTGAGGAATAACGATTTTCTCAAGGACAATCTGGCCATCGGGATTGAAGAAGCACACCAGGCGGGTAAAAAATTCTATCTGGCCGCCAACGTCCTGCCCCATAACAGCAAGGTAAAAACCTTCATCAAGGATTTTGCCCCTATCGTCGAAATGGGGCCGGACGCCTTGATTATGGCCGACCCTGGCTTGATTTTGCTGGTGCGCGAAACTTGGCCCAATATGCCGATTCATTTATCGGTCCAGGCCAATACCATGAATTTTGCCGCGGTTAGATTCTGGCAGCAAATCGGCATTGAGCGGATTATCCTGTCGCGGGAACTGTCCCTGGAGGAAATCGGGGAAATCCGCCAGCAATGTCCGGATATGGAACTGGAAGTATTTGTCCACGGCGCCTTGTGCATTGCCTATTCCGGCCGTTGCCTGTTATCTGGCTATTTCAATCACCGCGATCCCAATCAGGGCACTTGCACCAATGCCTGCCGCTGGGAGTATAAAGTCAAACCGGCCGAGGCAGGCGGTGTCGAGCGGCATCCTGCCGCCGAACAGGAATTTGTTCTGGAAGACCCGGGCCGTCCCGGAGAGGCGATGCCCATTATCGAGGATGAGCACGGTACTTATATCATGAATTCCAAGGATTTGCGCGCTGTCGAGCATGTCCACAAGCTCAAGGAAATCGGCATCGATTGCCTGAAGATCGAAGGCCGCACCAAATCCCACTATTATGTGGCCCGCACTGCCCAGGTTTACCGCCAGGCCATCGACGATGCCGAGGCCGGCCGCCCCTTTGATCCGAAGTTGCTGGGGGTGCTGGAAAACCTGGCCAACCGCGGCTACACCGATGGTTTCTACCAACGTCACCACAGCCACGAATATCAAAATTATATCCAGGGCGCTTCCAGGGCCCACCGCCAGCAATTTGTCGGGGAAGTGGAAGCGTACGACAGCGGGCGGGGCATGGCCCAGGTATTGATTAAAAACAAGTTGCGTTTGGGGGACAGGATTGAATGGATTTCCCCGTCTGGCAACCGCGATGGGAGAGTCGAACATCTCGAGGATTTGGACGGTAAGCCCTTGGAAGAAGCGCCGGGTGGCGGTTGGCGGGTGCGGATTCCAGCGCCGCAAGACGGGAGTGGGTATGATTTGGTAGCCCGTTATTTATAAAAACTTTATTTATTATTGGGCGCCAAACAATTCCACCACCCGGCTTAAAATGACAATCAAACCAATGGCGCCAATCATCTGCCAGGTTTGGCGGTTGATGGCGGTGTAGATTTGTTTCAATTCTTGATGGATGGATTTGAGCTCGTTTTCCAGGTTGTTCATGCGTTCGCCAATCTGTTCAATTTTCTCGTCGCTTTGATCGAAGCGCTTGTCTACATGGCTTAATCGTTGCTCGAGATGGCCGAAGCGGCGGTCCACTTCCTCGAAACGCCGTTCCCCTTCATCAAAGCGCTGTCCCATATATTTGAACCGCTCCTCGGTGATATCGAACTGTTTCGACATCAACTCCCGCTGGTGCTTCAGTTCTTCTTCCAGCCGGATCAAGCGTTCGCGCATCTCCACATCCATGGGTGGCAGCAAAGTCGCGCCGGTGGCGGGATAGCGGGTGAGGGCAGCCTCGATCATCGCCTGAATGTGCTGAATATCGTCTTCCGCCAGTGACATGCCGGTTTCCTTGTGCGTTGTTGGGGATTATAGCATCAGTTTTGTTGTGATTGCCCTGCCATAACCCCCGCCGCCTGGTGTTTCGATCACAAACCTGTCACCGGTATTCACTTGGATTTGCGCGCAGCTGCCAAGTTCCACGGATTCTCCGTTGGCGCGGATTAAAATATTCCTGCCCACAGCGCCAGGTTGGCCTCCGGCCAAGCCAAAGGGCGGATAACGGCGGTGGTTGGATAAAATGGCGGCGGTCATGGGCTGTAGAAAGCGTATTGTACGGATCACCCCATCACCGCCGCGATATTTTCCGGCTCCGCCGCTGCCCCGGCGAATGCAAAATGTCTCGACACGGACGGGAAACCGCACTTCCAAAATTTCCGGGTCGGTGATACGGGAATTGGTCATGTGCGTGTGGACGGCGTCCGCGCCGTCGAAACCCGGGCCCGCGCCGGCGCCGCCGCAAATGGTCTCATAGTATTGATGATCTTTGTCGCCAAAGGTGAAGTTGTTCATGGTGCCCTGCGAAGCCGCCAGAACGCCGAGGGCGCCATAAATGGCATCGACGATAGCCTGGGAGGTTTCCACATTGCCCGCCACCACCGCGGCGGGATAACCGGGATTGAGCAACGACGCTTGCGGGAGGATGATTTCCAATGGCGCCAGGCAACCTGCGTTGAGGGGGATATCTTCCTCAACCAGAGTGCGGAAAACATACAATACCGCCGCCTTACACACCGCCGCGGGGGCGTTGAAATTGTCCGGCTGTTGAGGAGAAGTGCCGCTGAAATCGATTTTCGCCCTGCCATGAGCCGAATCGACCTCGATAGTGACGGCGATTTCAGCATCGCTATCCAAACGGTAGCGGAAAGTGCCGCCGCGGAGCTTGGATATTGCCATTTGGACAGCTTGTTTGGCGTTGCCCTGGATATGCTCCATATAGGCTTGAACGGTATCCAGCCCCCAGTGATCAATCATCTTTTGCAGTTCCTGCAAGCCTTTTTCATTGGCGGCAATCTGGGCGCGAAGATCGGCCAGGTTTTGCTCGGGATTGCGGGCGGGCCAGCGATGATTTGTGAGCCATTGGCGGATTGCCGTTTCCAGGAATTGCCCCTGCGACACGATTTTCAAGCCTGGACTCCAGACCCCTTCTTCGTCGATGTGCTGACTGTCTGGTGGCATGGAGCCTGGGGTCTTGCCGCCGATATCGGCATGATGGCCGCGGGAGGCCAGCAGGAACAGGATTTGGCTACCTTCGTGATGGAAGACGGGGGTGACTACGGTGATATCGGGCAAGTGGGTGCCGCCGTGGTAAGGAGAGTTGGTGAGCCAGACTTCGCCGGGTTGGAGTTCGACCCTTTTCAGCAATGCCTTGATGCTTTCCCCCATGGAGCCAAGGTGGACGGGAATATGGGGCGCATTGGCCACCAGATTGCCGTGGCCGTCGAACAAGGCGCAGGAGTAGTCGAGGCGTTCTTTGATGTTGACGGAAAAAGCCGTGTTTTGCAGGGTATAACCCATCTGCTCGGCGATGGCCATGAATTGCCTGTTGAAGATTTCCAGGCGGACAGGGTCGGGTGCTTGGCGGGAGTTTGTGGCGGCAATTCCGGTATCGTTGTTCACTTCTTCTGCGGGTGAGGCGTGCTCGAGGATCAAATGATTCAAGCCATTGATGAAGCCTTGCCAACCCGGCTCGACAACCGTGGTGGAAGTCGGTTCGATAATCAGTGCCGGTCCATCAATGCGCTGGCCGGGTTTGAGCTTTTCCCGCAGGAAAAGGGGGGCGGATTGCCATTGGCCACGGCTATAAAATTCAACGGTTTGGGCTGGTGCCGGTGGCGCATGGGTTTCCGGAAGCGGATGGGTGGTGACTTCTTCGCTCTTGCCGATTACTTCCACGGTGAGGGTATCGATGATGAGCGGCTTGTCCGGGTTGATGAAGCCGAATTGCCGCCGGTGTTTGGTTTCGAACTCCCGTTGCATTTGCGCGGGGTTGGCAAATTTCACTTCCAGGGTGGTATCGGTGCCTTCGTACCGCAGATGCAGACGGCGCTGGACAGCGATCTTCGCGGACGGAATACCTTGATCCTCCAGTTGAGCGCGGCCTTGGGTTTCCAGTGTGGCGAAAACAGATTCAAGTTGATCCAGAGAAGTTTGTGGCAAGGGGGATTGTAACGATTGTTCCAAGACTTGGCGGAAATCGGCCAACCCCATGCCATAGGCGGACAAGACTCCGGCCAGGGGGTGGAGAAAAACCTGCTGGATGCCCAGTCTTTCCGCTACCAGGCAGGCGTGCTGGCCGGCCGCTGCGCCATAGCAGCATAAGGTGTACTGGGTCAGATCGTGCCCCTGTTGTACGGAAATTTTCTTGATGGCATCGGCCATGTTTTCCACGGCCACGGCCAGGAACCCTGCGGCAACGGCCTCCGGTGTGCGCTGGTCACCAGTGGCGGCGTGAATTTCCTCGGCCAGATGGGCGAACGCTTGCTGGACGCCGTCGAGATCCAGGGATTGGTCGGCGCCCCGGCCAAAGACTCTGGGAAAAAACGCCGCTTGAATTTTCCCAAGCATTAAATTGGCGTCGGTAATGGTTAGCGGTCCGCCCTTGCGGTAACTCAAGGGGCCCGGGTCGGCGCCGGCGGAATCGGGACCAACCAGGTAGCGCCCCCCTTTGAACTTGAGTAAAGAGCCGCCGCCCGCGGCCACGGTATGAATTTTTAGCATGGGGGTTTGCAGGCGAACCCCGGCGATTTCTGTTTCCAGGCTGCGTTCCAGTTCTCCGGCATAGTGGGCGACGTCCGTAGAAGTACCCCCCATATCGAAAGTGACGATGCGGTCAAAACCGGCTTGTTGGCAAACCGCTGCCGCAGCCACCATGCCTCCTGCGGGGCCGGACAAAATACTGTCCTTGCCGTGAAAAAATTCCGCCCGGGTCAGGCCTCCGTGGGATTGCATAAACCAAATCGGGATGTCGCCATCGGTGCCTTCCATCAATTGCCTGGAGTATCGGCGCAGGCAAGGGGACAAATAGGCATCCACCACGGTGGTATCTCCCCGGGCGACCAATTTAATCAAAGGGCTGATTTGGTGGGAAACGGAAATTTGCGTAAAGCCGATGGATTCGGCAAGGGTGGCGAGGGTCAGCTCATGTTGGGGATAACGGTAGCCGTGGACGAAAACGATGGCGAGGGCGCGGATGCCGCTGTCGAAGACAGCTTGCAGGTCTTTTTTGGCCTGTTTTAAATTCAAAGGTGTGATGATTTGCCCTTGACTGTCCAGCCGTTCCTGCACCTCGATAACTGTCTGATACAAAGGTTTGGGCTTTTGTATTTTACGGGCAAAGATTGCCGGCCGGTTCTGGTAGCCGATTTCCAAGGCGTCACCAAAGCCTTGGGTAATGGCTAGCGCACAGGGTTCCCCTTTGTGTTCCAAAAGGGCATTGGTGCCGACGGTGGTGCCGAGTCTGACGGATTCTACCAAAGTGGCGGGGATTTGTTCCCCCGCCTTTAAGGCCAGAACGTCACGGATGCCTTGTAAAACCGCATCCTGGTATTGCCTGGGGTTTTCCGATAGCAATTTATGGGTGATCAGTTCACCGTCAGGGCGCTTGGCGACGATATCGGTAAACGTTCCGCCCCGGTCAATCCAGAACTGCCAGCGATTGTTGGCCATGGTGTTACCCTGTTATCCGAAACTAGAAAATATCTGCCACGTCAATCTTTTTAATCCTTGCAGTCAGGTTCCATAAAACACCACTTGACCTGCGGCACCGTGCGTTTTATTTCCACCTCCAAGAGGTTGATCTTATGAACCGCTTGTTGCAGGGTGAGATCCGGTTTCATGCGCAGTTTGGCGGCCACCATGACATCGGGGCCTAACTGCAGGGTGATGAGATTGAAAAGGTGAGCGATGGCGTCGTCTTGCTCAATCACCTGATTGATGGCTTGCTCCAACGCTGGTTCAGCGCTGCGGCCGACTATCAAAGCCTTGATATGCAAGGCCACGAACAGGGAAATCAGAATCAGAACCACGCCGATGGCGATTGAACCCATGGCGTCATAGACGGGATTGCCTGTTATAGCCGCCATACCCAAGCCGAGCAAGGCAAAGGTCAGGCCCACCAAGGCGGCGCTATCTTCTCCCAAGACCACGACTAATTCGGCATTGCGGGTGGTGGATATCCATTGGCGCAAGGTTTGATTGCCTTTTATGCGGCCTATCTCCTTCAGGCACCCTCGCAAACTCCATCCTTCCAGCACAATGGACAATACCAGAATCAACAAACCGATAACCGGTTGATGCAGTCCTTCATGGGAATCCAGCTTGTGCCAGCCTTCATAGATAGAGAAAATGCCACCCATGGTGAATAAAAGAATCGCCACCACAAAGCTCCAAAAATAACTGATTTTTCCGTATCCCAGCGGGTGTTCTTGATCAGGCGGCCGTTGAGCCTGTTTTAGACCCAGATAAAGCAGTACCTGGTTGCCACTGTCGGCAAACGAGTGGATGGTTTCCGCCAGCATGCTTCCAGAGCCTGTATAAAAAGCAGCCCAGGCTTTGGCGAATGCGATGCCAAGGTTGGCGGTAAAGGCATAAAAAATGGCTTTGTAGCCGTGATTCGAGCTATCCATGGATGATCCTGTGAATTTTTCGGGTTTTTGTCAGTCAATTGAGAAGCCTCTGAACAAGTCATCCTTGTCTTTTTCAGAGAGCGAAAAACAAAAATTGCGATTTTTGTTTTCTTACAAAGTCAATCACTTACAGTGATTGACTTTGGCGGCACCTCCATGTGCCGCAGGTGCCTCTGACTTAATCAGAGGCGCCTTAATTGTTAAACTATTGTTGTTATTTTTTGCTTTTCCGGGCATTTTATGCCATAAAACTCCTTTGGTTCTACAAGAGCACCCTGTTCACGGATGGTCAGGCATGCCCTTTCGAATAGATGAAATGCAAAACTATAACAGACGCACAATGTGAGCATATCAGTTGCCGGCAGTAGTGTTTGACTGCCAAGGCGGCGAATTCCGCATTCTCACAAGGATACCGATTAATCAATTTAGGAATGATCCTTTACTATGCAGGCAAGCGAAATCTACGTACAGAATTTGGAAAAGCACCTCGCTGAAGAAAATCCACTGTTGGTGGATGTGGCGAAGAATTTCCAGGTGATTGACAATGTCGGCCACGAATTGGGATTGATCCATCCTGATCAATCCACTGCCCGTCAAATTCCCTGGTGGCCGCTGATTTCCATTCTAGGGTTGTTTTCATCTGGTAAATCCAGTTTTATCAATCATTTTCTGGGGCAGAAAATTCAGCGTACCGGCGTCCAGGCGGTGGATGACAAGTTCACGGTACTGTGTTACAGCCCGGACCCGGAAGTGAAAACCTTGCCTGGGGTTGCCTTGGACGTGGACCCAAGATTTCCTTTTTACCAAATCAGCCGGGAGATTGATGAAGAGCTGGAGGGTGAGGGTAAAAGGATCAATGCCTATTTACAATTAAAAACTTGCAATAGCGAAAACCTCAAGGGAAAGATTTTTATCGATTCGCCTGGATTCGATGCCGACGCCCAGCGTAGCGCGACCCTGCGGATTACCAAGCATATCATCGATATTTCCGATTTGGTGCTGATTTTCTTCGACGCCCGGCGTCCGGAACCCGGGGCCATGCGTGATACCCTGGAATATTTGGTGAAAACCACCATCGACCGTTACGATTCAGAGAAATTCATCTATGTCTTGAATCAAATCGATGTTACCGCCCGGGAAGATAGCCTGGAAGAGGTCGTGGCGGCGTGGCGCAGCGCCCTGGCGGAAAGAGGGCTGAACGTGACCCATTTCTACACCATTTTTTCTCCTGAAGTGGAATTAAACGCGGAAGACGATTACATCAAAAAACGCCTGGAAGCCAGGCGCGACCGTGATCTGAATGAAATCCACCAACGCATGCGCCATGTGGAAGTCAAACGTGCTTACCGGATTCTCAATACCCTGGAATTAACCACCAAGGAAATGATGGACCGCTCCATACCCCTCTTGGAGAAGGCGCTGCGGGGTTGGCGTAATTGGACATTGCGCCTTGATACGCTTCTTTTTGCACTACTTGTGGGTGGCGGCGCTTTTGTGGGGCTGACTACAGGTATGTGGTTGAATCCCATGATTGATGCCATGGCGGTTGGTGCTCTTTTTATTGTCATGTTCATCTTTCATCTCATTTTTTCTTCCATATTCAAAATGATTTATCGCCGGAGCCTGGCCAAGAAACAGCGGCAAATGAAACTGCGCTTCAGTTTGGTCAAGGCTTTTGATAAATGCGCCAATTGGCGGATGTTCGCCACCGGCAAGATCAAGGGATGGAATGAAACTGTCCGCAAACAACTGGAAGACATTCTCAACCGCGCCGATATTCTGATTCAGCGTCTCAATGACGAGATGACCAATCCTTCCGGTCAGGTTCCGAAAAAGCCTGCTGAAATAGAAAAGGTCACCGCGGAGGTTTCATAGCCAGCGTTCGACGGTCAAAACCAGCATCGCACACCACCGTTGCCACCAAGGCCGCGGTGGATAAGACGCCAGGGAGATTTCTCTGGCGTTTTTCAGGTCGGCTGAAAACTGACTTTCAAGGTTTTGTTTGCTTGGCGTTTGTTGCAGCACCACATCCACTTCCAGGTCGTGAAGCAGACTGCGATAATTCAAATTACTGGAACCCACAGTCATCCAATCATCAATGATGATGGTTTTGGCGTGGAGAATGGCTGGCAGGTATTCGTAAATTTTGACCCCGCTGCGTAATAATCGGCCGTAAAAGACGGACGAAGTCCAAGGCATAAAAAAGACATCGGAACGTTCTGGCAGTAATATCCGCACATCGATGCCCCGCTGGGCGGCTTGCGCCAGTTTTTGCAAAAGCCGGCGATCCGGGACGAAATAGGCATTGGTAATCCAGAGACGGTTTTGGGCCCGTTCAATCCGGCGGATCAGATCTCTCAACAGGCGCCGGCGGCGGTGGCGGGTGTAATTGAGGCGGAAAGGATAATCCCGCCAGGCCGGAAAGGGAGGCATGAGACGGTAGGGATGCCAGGCTTTTTCAAAAGCCCGGGTCAAGGGATAGGTTGCTATCTTTGAGACTCTCACCGCGGTGTCTCGCCACCCCTCTCCACCTTGATCCACAGGCAAGTGACAGTCGCAGATATTGAGACTTCCCACCCATGCAATTTCGTTGTCGATGACACAGGTTTTCCGGTGGTTGCGATGGTTGAGGTTGATCAGCCAATCTATCAGTTTTCTAAATAGCGGCCGGTCTTCGCTGGTATATTTCCAGTGCCAGAAAAACCAGGGAACCGGGTGGTAGATCCGCACTTCGACCGGGCTCCCTTGAAATAGTTGCGGCAGAGTTTGGGAGGCGAAAGGCAAACCTACTCCATCTACCAGCAACCGCACCCGGACACCACGTTCTGCTGCACGGATCAACGCACGGACAAAACGCTTGCCGACGCTATCGATACGGAATATGTAGGTTTCCAGGTCTATCCGTGTAGCCGCCGCTTCAATGTCCTGAAGCAGTGCCTCGAAATAAACGTCTCCTTGATGATAAAGGAGCTCTTCGGGCCTTGCGGTTTGCCCTTGCAATAAAGCGCTCAACTGTATGGATCATCTATAGTCGAAATGGGGTTTTGAGTATTTTGGCTACCGGCCGGTTTTTCAGCCGTATGTAATTCGGTATGCCTCGTGAGTAGGGAGGATAATCTTCCCCCTCGATCAAGGGAACCAAATAACGCCGACATTCTTCTGTAATTCCATAACCCTCCCGACTGATGAATGCTTTTGGCATTCGTTTTTCCACGTTGGCCACTTGATCGAGTGGCGCCTGGCCGATTTCCCATCGGTAGGGATCGTCCGAGGCGCGGATAATGGCGGGCATCACCGCATTGGCGCCGGCCAATGCCATTTCCACCGCTGCCTTTCCTACGGCATAGGCTTGCTCGGCATCGGTTCGGGAAGCAATGTGCCGGGCTGAGCGTTGCAGATAATCCGCTACCGCCCAATGACAACGGAAACCCAGTTCGCCGTGGATCATCCGGGCCAACACCGGCGCCACGCCGCCGAGCTGAGTATGGCCAAAAGCGTCTCGATAACCGGCATCCGCCAGAAATTTACCGTCAGGATTTTTTACACCTTCCGACACCACGACACAGCAATGCCCTTCTTTTTCCACCACGGATTTGACTTTGTCAAGAAATTCATCCTGTTTGAAAGGGATTTCCGGGAACAAAATAACGACCGGGATCGGGCAATCTTCGGGGGATGCCAATCCTCCAGCCGCCGCAATCCAGCCGGCATGACGGCCCATGACTTCAAAGACGAATACCTTGGTGGAGGTGGCGGCCATCGATGCCACATCCAACGTGCCTTCCAGGGTAGAGATAGCCACGTATTTAGCGGCGGACCCGAATCCCGGGCAATTGTCGGTAATCGGCAGGTCATTATCCACGGTTTTGGGAATGTGTATGGCCTGGATGGGAAACCCCATGGTTTCTGAAAGCTGGGAAATTTTATGGCAGGTATCGGCGGAATCGCCGCCGCCGTTATAAAAGAAATAACCGATATTGTGAGCCCGAAATACCTCAATCAGCCGTTCATACTGCGCCTTGTTTTCCTCCAGTCCCTTCAGCTTGTAGCGGCAGGAACCGAATGCCCCTCCCGGGGTGTGGCGCAGCGCGGCGATGGCCTCGTCTGATTCCTGGCTGGTGTCGATCAGATCTTCAAGCAGCGCGCCGACAATGCCGTTCCTGCCCGCATATACTTTGCCGATTTGGCCGGGATACTGACGGGCGGTTTCGATCACGGCGCACGCCGAGGCATTGATAACGGCGGTCACCCCGCCGGATTGGGCGTAGAAAGCGTTTTTCATCGGCAGTCAGCTCCAGAAGTGTTTCGTCAATATATTTTACACTTTTTATTATCTCTCTGGCCGGCGTGTCACAACAGGAATAATTTTTAGTTCAAGCTATTGAAAATAAAGTAAATATATCCGTACAAATTGTACTTGGCACGAATGATGAATGGAAACTTAATGAATCGGCAGATTCATTTTTTGTCATTTAGATGGGAGAAAGAACATGAAAAAAAAATACCGCGGGCTCAAAGGCTTGTTCCTTGGGCTGATGTGTTTGTTTGTATCGCAGGCCAATGCGGTGCCGGTGGGCTTGGAACTGGCATTGCTGGTGGATGTATCCGGCAGTGTGGATGCAACTGAATACGACCTGCAAAAAACCGGGTATGTGAATGCCTTCAAGGATCCCGCCTTGGCCGGGATTTTGCCTGCCGACGGCATTGCCGTGACCTATATCGAATGGTCAGGATCGTCCCAGCAGTCCCAACTGGTGGGCTGGACCCATATCACCGATGCGGCTTCGGCAGATGCCTTCGGCGATGCCATTGCGGCGACTTCCCGGGCATTTGGTGGCGCCACTGCCCCGGGCAGTGCCATCAATTTTACGGTCCCGGCATTCGACAACAACGGTTTTGAAGGCACCCGCCTGGTCATTGACGTTTCCGGGGATGGCCGTGAAAACAGCGGTGCGAATACCGCCAATGCCCGGGATGCCGCGTTGGCGGCCGGCATCGATGCCATCAACGGTTTGCCAATTCTGACCGATGACGCAACCTTGGATACCTGGTATCAAAACAATGTCGTCGGTGGCGCCGGTGCGTTTTTGTTGGTGGCCAATGATTTTAGCGATTTCACAGCTGCCATCAAAAACAAGATCCAACGCGAAGTCGGCGGCGGTGGCGGAGGGGGCACTGTGCCAGAACCTGCCACCTTGCTGCTTTTTGCCATTGGCCTTGGGGGGCTTGGCCTGCAAGGGAAAAAGAGAGCCTGAACAATTCAGGCCATGAGGTGTCCCCAATCTGGAGGCGGTCAACCGCCTCCAGATTCCCGCCATCGCCAGGCGCTTGGATCGGGAGATTGATGGCACAGCGTCTTCAGCAATGCCACGAAACGCCGACGGGGGATGACTTCCGCACCCAAGGTGGTCAAGTGCCGGGTGTGCACCTGGCAGTCGATCAGGCCATAATGCCAGCTTTTCAATTTTTCCACTAACGTCACAAAAGCCGCCTTGGAAGCATTGCTGCGGCGGTAGAACATGGATTCGCCATAGAATACCCGGCCGATGGCGACCCCGTATAATCCACCCACCAGTTGATTGTCTTGCCAGGTTTCCACTGAATGAGCATGTCCCAGCCGATGTAAACGGACGTAGGCCGATTTCATTTCCGGTGTGATCCAGGTGCCTTCGTTATCTT
>JALSQY010000152.1 GCA_026985035.1 Methylothermaceae bacterium | reverse complement strand
GCGGGCAGGGGAACTGCCTTTGGCGCGCCGAAAGTGAGATTGTCGAGCTGAACGTTGGGGTTGTTGAAACCGGGGTCGGCATAGGTGAAAAACTTGTTTGAATTGACGTTTTCCAAATAACATCCCTTGCACCATTCACCGAACCAGAATTCCACCTGGTCGATATCGGCGAAGGCGGGACCGAAATTCATAATGCCGGTCTGGCCGTCGGCCAGTTGAGCATGGGCCACTTCCGCGCCATTTCTGAATCCCGCGATCTCCAGGGTGCCCGGGGAGATGTTTGCGCCGTCGAAGGTTTTGATCGTGGAAGATAGAACCTCCCACGATTGCAGAGAAAACGCCTGGCCGTCGATCCGGTTGATTTCTCCCCCCCGGAAGTGATAGCCGATCTTGATGAACCGGTTGCTGTCATTGGGTGGCGGAGATTGATGGCCGTGGATGTGGGATTTGTGATCCGGATCATTCACGGCCGGTATCAGATCGAGCCGGTAATCTCCCTCGGTATAGGGAAGCGAGACCTTGGGCAGATCGATATTGTCGAACGTCATGATATCGGTGCCCGGACTGACCGTGGCGGCTTCCGTTTGCAGAGGGATCAAGGCTGGCAGCATTGTGCCGGCAAGCAGGAACGTGGCAGGCAATGGTAAGTGTTTCATGATTGACTCCTGGTTCGTGGTGGTTATGGAAAAATTGACTCCCCTGAATGGTTATCAGGCTTTCCCGCGCCTGAAACCCAATATCCCCACGAGAGCGGAACCAAACAGCCATGCGGCGGCGGGTATGGGTACCGCGGCGGGGGCGGCCGTGATTTCGAATTCGAAAGCTCTGGCAAAGGGGGTGATTGGATCGTCGGGGTTGTGATGATTGGCCAGGACGAGGGTGTAGTCCCCAGGGGATAGAATCCGGCTCAGGCTGACCTCATTGACAGGGTTGAGGGGGTCGTTGGGTGCGGTGCCGATCCATCCTTTGAGGTCGGTGCGCATGGTCTGCGCCACCGCATCCAATTCTTCCCGGGACAAATTTTTGAGATTGCCGTAAAACTCATCCCATTGGTTTTCATTGGCGGCATACAAGGGAAAAAAGATCAAGTTGTTTTCCTGATCCCGGGGCCAGGTGCGGGGATCAAATACGTCGCCAGTGGGGTTGCCGCTGGCATCCTTTCTGATGATGTAATGGCCGGTTTTGGGATCGGGCAAATAGGCGTGATTATTTCCAAAGCCTGTAATTTTGGTATCGGCGCCTTCATAGACGGTGAAAGCCGGCGCTGCCTGGGCAAAGCCGTCTCCTTTCATGGTGAAGGTTACTTTGGCAGGTTGTGATCCTTCCAGTGTGTATTTGACCCAATAGGAAGTGTGGGTCCACCCTTGATGGGTGATGGATGGTGTTTTCGGATCCTCGTAGCTTTTCAGGCCGACAGTGCCCACCTTATGGTTTCCGAAGGTGTCATTGGTTTTGAAATGGTCCGTATCGCCAATACCTTGCATGACCTCGATGCCATATTTGATGCCATCGGCATTGGTATAAGGGACAATCGCTCCGGTTGCCGGATTTGCCAGCAGGGTGGATAACGAAACTGCAGAAACTGTAAGTAAAGAGAAACGATAGGTTTTCATGGTTTTCTCCTGAAAAAGGTTTGAATCAAACGGGGTTGTGATCGAATGTTTTCTGTGCCGAGGAAGAAGCCACCCGCCTCACCCACAACAGCGCCGGCCCCAACAGCCAGAAGGCCGCGGGCACGGGAACACTGCTGACGGCGCCGGCAGGCAATTTACCTTCCACACCGGCCAGCACGGAAATGGACTTGGTTTCACCCGCCCCCAGGGCGAGGGTGAAAATCTCGCTGCCGTTTTGCTGGTCCTGGTGGTCCGGGTTGCTCCACAGCTCCAGGGTCCAGCCGTCGCCGGCATCGAAGAAATCATTGGGATCGGCAAAATCCGACAGGTCAAGATCCAGCAGCGCCCAGGACATCGCGTTTTTTTCCACAGTATCCAGTTTGGTGGACGCGTCGTAATCCAGGGACAACTTGATGTTGTAGGTATCGTTGGAAGTGTTGGTGAAGCGCAGCAGGCTTTCGGTTTCATATTTGGAGTGGGCGCCGGTATTGGCATCGGCCTCCCCCCACACCTTCAGGCCAACGGTCATTTGGGGCGGCGCATTGGGATCGTATTCCGATCCCGTCAGGAAAATCCCGGAAGGCTTGGCCGGATCCAGGGGAGCGTATTTGCCCTTGCCCCCGGCCAGGTGATCCTCTATCAGCCGTTTCCCTTCAATGACCAGGCCGTCGAGGTTGCCGGACGACGAGTCGATACCGGTGATGGTGAAGTTGCCCTCTACCTGGGCGTTGTAGGTGACCGCGGCATGAGCCGGCGGCAGGGTGATCGCCATCAGGGCGATACCGGCAAATGCCGGGTTTGGTTTTGTTGTCATGGTAAATCCCCTTTGTCGTTGATTGTTCGGTTGCTTCAATCACGGCCCATGGCCATGAACCGCCGGTTACCGCAAACATTTTCAGTTCGTGGGAACCGGTCCGATGAACCTTCACAAAGGGGCGGCTCGGGAGTGCGCCTGTCACAACCCTGATCTCCTCAAGCCGGGACTGTCACCGCAACAGGAATCGTGGCGCCGGTAATACCGGGCAGGTCCTGTTACTGTGGTGTGAAACAGTAATTACCTGTTCAAAACGATATCTTCTTCGTAGTTGTATCCTCCTGTGCTTTGATCGAACACAACGGTTTTGGTCTGCGGGCCCTGGAGGAAATCCTCTGCCATTGGTGCGCCGACCCCGTATTTCGGCACGCCAATGGCAGAGGTGAGGTCTGCTTTGCCAACGTACCGGGCATTCCCTCGCCTTTTTGGATTGGAAAGGCGCCGCAGACCGAAACCGCCGCGTGTTTTTGGTGGATGGGTAAGAAAAGATGGATGGACATTGCCTTCCTGGCAACGGCTCTGGTCTGCCGACCCAAGGGGTCGAAATTCCGGTACCAGCTGCCACGGGCCCCGTATTCCCACGGCGCTGATAAAAGAAGAGGTCTGCTTTGCCAACGTACCGGGCATCATCCCTGTTGCCCTCCAGTGACCATAGGATCGGCAGACCGGAGCCGTTGTAATTTGCGGTAGAGCGTCCGTTCGCTCACGCCCAGCTGGCGCGCCAGTTCGTGTTTGCTGCCCGGGTGTTCCCGGGTGATTTCCTGCAAATAGCGAAGTTCAAGATCCTTGAGGGGGATAATGGGCGCCTGCCCGGTTCCCGGTGTCAATTCCGTATTCGTCGCGGCGGTGGAAATCCCCAGTGCGTCGGCCGTGACCACGCCGCCTTCGGCAAACAGCAAGACCCGTTCCAGCAAGCTGCGCAGTTCCCGGAGATTGCCGGGAAAATCATGCTCCATCAGTGCCAGCAATAATTGGGGATGAAGAATGGGCGTCCCCTCGGGGGTAAAGCGCCGGGCCAGCATGTGACGGACAATCAGCGGGATATCTTCGGGACGTTCGCGCAGGGGCGGCACGTGAATGGGCAGGACAGCGATTTCGTAGTAGAGGTCGGCATTGAATTCACCTTG
>JALSQY010000151.1 GCA_026985035.1 Methylothermaceae bacterium | reverse complement strand
TTCAGACAGCTTGGGTAAATCTCGATCCTGCGTGTGGCACTCGACTGGCTGTACTGCCATAGGCAAGGTCCAATTTTTGATTGACCGTATCCACATGGCCCTGGGAAGAATGATTGCCGCCGCAGATTTCGCATTCGCCGGCATTGGTGCGCTTTTTTTCAGCAACCCCAAGGGCTTGCTGATCATCGGCTTGCAAGGATGCTTGTTGCGATTCCCCGGGTCCGGCAAGCAATTGCGCCATGGCTTTCTGTTCCATGGCGGCGGCCTGCGCCGCAATTTGCCGGGGCAACATCCCCACGTTTATCCATATCCCCTACGGCAAAATGTACGATGTAAAGGCACTCGATATTCTCATTCCAGAACCCCGTACTATATATGTGATAGATCGTGGCTACGTAGACTTCAAGCGGCTGTACCTCCTCCATTCGGCAGCCACTTTTTTCTTCATTCGCGCCAAATCCAATACCGCCGCCGCTACTCACACCCGCTAGCCCGGATATTTCATCAGCATCCCAGATGATGGCGCAGGGCAAGCCCAGGCGTGCCTGGACCAGCCAGGGCCGGGATAGACTTTAGGCCTGGGACAAAATGGTTTTTGTCTTTTGTCAGGAATCACCGTGATTTATGTTGATACATCAGGTATTTATCCAGAGGCCCAAAGCCGGCTGGTGAAATATCCGGGCTAGTGTTGTGACCTATTGGTTTCCGGCCCCCGTATCCGGAATCTCCACAGTTTTTAACATTTTGTCGTTAACGTAGATGTCATACAAGCCGGACTGAGAAATCCTCACGACATCAAAAAAAGGAGCGCCCGGAACAATGTGACTAGGCGGCGTGTTGTCGCATTTCTGTATAACAAGATTAATCTCAATTCTCCCATGCCCACCCTCGTCATTGGGTCTGTCCATTTCCAAGGCTTTGCCTTTCATTACGCAAAACATAGTTGATTGTTGTGTAGCCGGAATCTCAATAAAAAGCCATGAATCAAATCCATCGGTGCGTGCCGGAAGATATTCCGTCCGTATCTGAAAATTTGATGGATCTTCAAGCTGAAATTCATCATATTTTTCGGCTTGTTCCACGGTAAATTCAAGACCTTGTTTACGTTTAAGCCTGACGTTGTACCATTGCCCCTCCTGGGTCTCAACACAGGGCAAAATTGCCGTGCCATCGGCGGGAAAGTAACTGGCAATACAAGCATCTAAACCGGCAATTGCCGGAAGGGAGAACACCCATGCCCCATATAACAACATTGTTTGAAATAGATTAATCTTTCTCATTTCATACTCCTGATGAATGAATTTCCCCGCCAACAATTGACTGACGGGGAAATTAATGACAACTTAAGGACGAATGGTGGATATAAAAATATCGGCATTATCCCGGTACTCGCCGGTCCAGGATGAAAACCATGTATCTCTGCTATTAAGCGGTATCATCCAGGTTTCATGATAATCACCGATAAAATTACTCCGTGGCCAACCCGAATTGGGAGTGGAAGCAAAGCTGCTCACCCGCCGATTACGACTGATAGGCCTGCCGTTCTGATTAATCCAAGCTTTGTATAAGTGATAATTAATATTATTTCTGTCATCTCGCCGGTCATAAAACGTTACCAGTACATTACCCTTGGCATCAAAGTCCAAAGCAGGCGTAAACTGATCCCTGATGCGGTTGTCGTTAACCCTGACTTTATTCGTATTCCCTCCCCGAAGCCAAACAGAAGCATAGTAGACATCAGTGTGCTGTCCGGGATCCATACAGTCCGGGAATTTGTCCCCGGCACGGTCAGTTTTAGGCTTGCTGCTACATTCATGCCACACCACAGAAATACGGCCCCGGCCGTTATTGGCCGCCCAATTAAAGCGGGCGATCGGCATAGTTGGTGCCCTACCTATCCGGTACAGGCTTCCCATC
>JALSQY010000150.1 GCA_026985035.1 Methylothermaceae bacterium | reverse complement strand
GTGGAGATAAATTCAGTTCAGTGGGTGATGGTGTATAACAATGCACTAGAACTCCCATCCCTGCCCCGGCATCCGGCCGGGTCAGGGATGGGCCGCTCACCGCGACGTTATGCAAAAAAGGAAGCCATGAAGAAATTACTTAGCATCATTGGTGGTGTATTCATCGTAAGCGCAATTTAAACCCCATCTAAAAAACCCGACCGTAATCGTAGACACTATCCCCGAATGTCATGATTGGGAATATACGATGCAAAAAGAAACAACGCCTGAAAGGGTATTGCCGGCGCACAAACTGACCGAAGTCCAGCGTTTCTGGCTTAAGCATTACCATGCCTGTCAGGCCTCTGGAAAAAGCCAGGCTGATTATGCGCGGACGCAGGGTTTGGCGGTGAAATCATTTTATTATTGGAAGAAACGATTGCAGCAAATCGGTGCTATTGATGCTGATCGGCCATCGGCGGCGGTTTTTCACAAGGTACAGATAACACCAGCGGCCTTTGCGGGCATCCAGTGTCAGGTTCAGTTTGGCAATGGCCTGGTCTGTGATCTGAGGGGGCTGGATGCGGCCGGGCTGGAACATGTCCTCTTGACGGTCAGCCGGCTGTCGCCATGAGGTGGACAGCCGGTGAGCTGCCGGCGGTGTATCTTTGTCTTTCGCCGGTGGATTTTCGAAAAGGCATGCGTACGTTGGCGGTCTTGGTCGAGAGTCCGTTGCAGCAGGATCTGTTTACCGAGACGTTGTTTGTGTTCTGTAACCGGCCGCGGACGAGTATCAAGATTTTGTATTGGCAACGGAATGGCTTTTGCCTGTGGCAGAAGCGTCTGGAAAAGGGGCATTTCTTTTGGCCCAAACAGGAGGCCGAAGCGGTTATGACGCTGACCGGGCAGCAATTGGAGTGGTTGTTGGAGGGCTATGATATTACGCGCTTGAAACCCCATGAAACGTTGCACTATCACTCCGTTTTATAGGGCTTTTTGAGGCGCTTTAGGGTATAATAGACCTTATGAAACAAGGCCTTAAATCTCCTCAAACCGAAATTCCTTCAGACCCCGGTGCGGTTCAGGCGCTGGTGGCGAAAATGCGCGAGGAGCACGCCGCACTGGCGAGCGATTACCGTGAGTTGCAGGAAAAATATGCCCGCTTGCTGGATCAAGTCCGTCTGTTTCAGCACCAGCGCTTTGGTCCCCGCAGTGAGAAGTGTCATCCGGACCAGCAGGATCTGTTCAATGAGGCCGAAGCGGTCGTTGAAGATGTTGATGCAAAGACCGGTGAAGCGGCCGATGACACTCAGGCGGCCTCGGGTGAGACTGCAGACGCGGCACCCGCTCGAAAAAGAGGTCGGAAAGCCCTGCCGCCGACGTTACCCCGGGTGGATGTGATCCACGAATTGCCGGAAGCGCAGCGCCACTGTCCGGAAGGTCATGCGCTGAAGGTCATCGGCGAAGAGGTTTCGGAGCAGCTGGATATCATTCCGGCCAAAATCCAGGTCATCCGCCATATCCGCAAGAAATACGCCTGTCCCTGCTGCGAAGCCCACGTCAAAACCGCCAAGGCGCCCCAGCAGCCCATTCCCAAAAGCAACGCCTCGCCCGGTCTACTGGCCTGGATCGTCACCGCCAAGTTTCAAGACGCCCTGCCGTTGTATCGGCAAAGCGGCATGCTGCAGCGCATCGGTGTCGACATAGCTCGCGGCACCCTGGCGACCTGGGTGATTCGCTGCGGCGAATTAATCCTGCCTTTGATCAATTTGATGCGCGATCAGCTGGTGTTGTATGACATCCAGCAGATGGATGAAACCACACTTCAGGTTCTCAAGGAGGACGGCAAAAAGCCCCAATCCAAATCCTATCTCTGGGTACAGCGCGGGGGTCCGCCCGACCGGCATGTTTTGTTATTCACCTGCGACAGCACGCGAGGACAACAGGTTGCCGAGACCCTCTTGGGCGACTACCAGGGCTACCTGCAGGCCGATGGCTATGCGGGATACGACCCGGTGTGCGCGAAAAACGGGCTGATCCAGGTCGGCTGCTTTGCCCATGCGCGTCGGAAATTCAATGAGGCGCTGAAAGCGCAAGGCAAAAAAAACGCGCAGACCAAAGCCGGTAAAGCCAGTAAGGGACTCATCTACATCCAGAAGCTGTACCGCATCGAAAAACAGATCAAAGATTTGGAACCTGAGGCACGCTATCGGCAACGCCAGCAGCACGCCGTGCCGCTACTGGCAGAAATCAGAACCTGGCTGGACAAATCACTGCCCCAGGTACCACCTGCCAGCCTGACCGGTAAGGCACTGTACTACCTGGACAATCAATGGCACAAGCTGATTCGCTACTGCGAAGACGGTCGGCTTGAAATAGACAATAACGCCACCGAGCGAACCATTCGCCCCTTTGTGATCGGGCGTAACAATTGGCTGTTTGCCGATACCGTCGATGGCGCCAAGGCCAGTGGAAACCTGTATAGCCTGATCGAGACCGCCAAGGCCCATGGCCTTGAGCCCCACCGCTACCTGTGTCATATCTTTAAAGAACTGCCACGGACACAATCCCTGGAAGAGGTTGAGCAATTGCTGCCCTGGCATGTCGACAAAGAGCAGATTAACAGCGGTTGGGCGAAAAAGGTAGATGGGGTTTAAATTGCGCTTACGTTAAAAACCTAGGGTAAGGTTATTAAGCCCTTGCACAAACCCAGATATTAACCCTGTTTGCTCCGGCCTGTTTCAAAACCCGGGCAAGTTCCCTGGCTGTTGATCCGGTAGTCATCACATCATCTAATACGGCAATATGTTGGCCCTGAACAGAGTGGTTGACGACAAATGCCCGGCGTACATTTTTTCTTCGTTGTTTGGCCGGTAATTGACTCTGTCTTGGGGTATTCAGAATGCGTTTACAGCAGTCGGTATTCAATGGAATATTGAGCTGTTTGGATAAAGTGCGGGCGATTTCCAGTGATTGGTTGAACCCACGTTTCC
>JALSQY010000149.1 GCA_026985035.1 Methylothermaceae bacterium | reverse complement strand
TTCAATCACGTGGCCAAAGTCATCCACGGTGTGAAATTCAAAGACGGGATTGAGGTAAACAACGACGAAACCGAGAGCAACAGGGACGCCGCCTGATTACTGTGTACACCAGATTTGACTATAGCTCGGTGGCGGGTCGTGCGTCCGTCAATCGCCGACGAGCGCCGGGTGTCATTCTGGGCCACGTGGGGCGTGATATTCCGCTCTCGCATCCGCGCCACGAAGTCCCGCGTGTCGTAGTTCTTGTCCGCGCCCAGCGTGGCCCGACCTTCCACACCGAGCGCCTCAACAAGGTTCACGGCGGCCTCCCGTTCGGCCGTGCCCGTCGCCTGGGTCACCTCGCCTTCCACGACCAGGCCATGCCGGTTCTCCATCATGGCATGACCCATGTACGACAACTTCGCCGCCGTCCCCACGCTTTTCTTGAACAGCAGCGCGTCCGGGTCGGTCTTCGATTCATGCGTGTCGCGCGAGCGGTTCTCGCTCTGGAAATCCACCGTGGGATTGCGGCCCCCGCCCCCACCACCCGGCGGCTCCGATTCGTCCTTCGGGCGATAGCCCTTGTGCGAGGCCAGCGCTTCCAGCAATGTGCCGTCCACGCTGAAATGCTCCTTCGACAGCAGACCCGCCGCTTCGGCCTGGGCTCGCACTTCGGCAAAAAAGCGGCGGGCAATGTCTCCTTCCAGCAGCCGGTCCCGGTTCTTGCTGAAAGTGGAGTGGTTCCAGACCTCGTCATCCATCGGAGAAGCCTTTGAGCCACCGAAACAGCAGGTTGTAGTCGATTTGCTCCACTAGTTGACGGTCGCTGCGGATGGTGTACAGGGCCATCAGCAGCTGGGCTCGAAGCAGTTTCTCCGGCGGAATCGAGGGCCGACCGTGTCGGCGTACAAGGCCGCAAAATCGTCGTCCAGCCGCTCTAGTGCCTTGTCCACCATCTCCCGGATGGACCGCAGCGGGTGGTCCGCCGGAACGCGGTCCTCTGGAATGACTGTGCTGAACAGCGTTTCTTGATGTGTGTCGGGTCCGCGCATCAAGGAATGCTCCAAAACAACAGAATCAGGACCATTGTGGCGAAATTGGGGGCTTTTTCAACGGCCTGTTAATCTCATACTCGGCCATCGTGGTTTCTCCTCTTCGTCAGGTTAATGTGTGCAACACCAATCCTACGAAAGGTGGCCACGATGGCCTACCCGAATTTACAGCAGTATAGGGGCACTACCTCAGTCGAGCATTGCTTTGAGGTCCAAAAGCATTCTTTTCGTTTATAACTCCACCGGGAAACGTTCTATCAGCTCCTCAAACCTTGACCGATACTGTTCCCCATGCATAGGATCAGCATCTTTGACATAGGCAATAAGGCCTCGTAAATGATTGAAAAAACCATACAGGGAATCGAATTCGTCGAACTCGGCGACCTTCTCCCAGCCAAATTTATCCACAGAGTACAGCAGACGATCTATCCTATGACGAGTCCACTTCGATAACCTCGGACGATCACCATCCACCAACAATCCCAATACAATCTTTCTGGAACCAGGTCCACAAACACTGAATTTGGACGGATTCGTTCTAAAGCCATGCTTTCTGATAGTTTTTTCGATGTAAAATTTGAGCTTTCCAATCGACCATCCTCTGGGTAGGTCGTATGCCGAAAAAGTAAGATCGTCAGCATACCGAGTGTAGACGAGCCCGAGTTCTTTCGCAAATAGATAAAGATCTTGATCTAGGTGGCGTGCAGCGAGATTGCTCAGCATGGGGCTTGTCGTCGCACCTTGAGGTAGGACACCGATGCTGTGATACCTCCGATACGGTAATTCATTTAGTTTGAAGCAAGGACCCGAAGGCCTGGTCAAGTGAGAAAGATGCCTGGGAAGTCTCGTGGTCGTGCATAACCTAGCCAGTTCAAATGATAGAAGTTCGCGGTAACCCATTTCCCGAAATATTTGGTAGACTCTGGCCTCGTGGATCGTAAAGAAGAAATCTTTGAGGTCAAAATGGAGCAACCATCGCGCACCGCAGTGCCTTTGGGCACACGCTCGGATTCCGCCGCTTGTGTGGTAAGCATACGATGTTGGGTGAGGATCGACTTTCGAGAGCACTTCCCTGTTTAGGAACTCCTGCACTGACGAGAGCTTGTTCGATACGGCATGGATGAATCGTTTCCCTCCAGAACGTTTGCGGATGGCGAACATACGATAATTGGCGGCTTCTCTCTCACGGTTCACCGTTGCATGCAGGAACGTATAGTTAATACCCGTTATTTTTGCCAAGTGTCCAAGCGTAAAGATGACGGGTAACCCTTGGTTGCGAAGGCATTGAGCGTACCGAGATAAATCCAATGCAACTCTATCGTCGAGCTGCACGGTGGCTGCCTTAAAAAGGTGGTGTGCCGACCAGGCTTCCATTCACTCCTCCTTCAGTCCGCTAGGGCCATGATCGTCGCGGCCCTTCCGAGACTCCGAGGGTTGTTGGGGCGTGACGACCGTGGGCGGCGTAGCCGCCGTAGCGTCGGTTCTTGCCAGAGAAGCCTTTCTGACTTCCCCATCTGCCAACATCGCTGCGGCAGAATCTGCCTTCCCAGGATTGTTATTCAACCCAGAGGAAGACGGCTGAATGGTCCTCCGGCCGGCACACCATGAACCAGGAACGTAGAGAGAATAAACATATCGTGGCATGGTATCCATGCGCATATTTTTCTTGACGAAATCAATTCCAACTTTGGTTGGTCGCAATTTCCCGTCAATAAAACCTAACGAGGCGGCTTGTTCGATCAATTCACATACGTGACGGATATCCAGGTCCATCCGCAGCGCCAAACTTGCGCGGCGGCGAACTCCTTTTCCTACCAAGCTCACTAACAGGCACAGTTTTTGTCTACTATCGGAGGACAGCTCTGTCTGTAAAAGTGCGGGCCTGGATTCCAATAGTTCGACCATCCAATCCTGGATGGTTCTAGCCGGAAAGAGTGGGTTCCAACTTCCTTGTTCGTTGGACCAGAAAAGCATTCCAGGAATGTTGTTGGGTATACTATGATAAAAGACGATATTACCCATAACCTCACCGTACCCTCTTCGATATTTCTTGGGGATCTGTGTCTTGGCGTTGCATGTTTTCAGAATGTCATCGAATCGATTTCCCCAACGTGTTTCGAAATGTCGTATGCTGTAGACAATCTTACTGTAAAAGTTGAGTTTCGTGGATTTCGGGAATCTCCTTCTGGGATGATTGGAGCCTGGGATGTGGGAGATAATCTTTGCCGCTCCTTCTCGGGTCCTTGCATAGGACACGACATGCAATCGTATCAAACCATAACTCCACCAGCTCATAAAAGTGGGATGATCGAACATCTTCCTCGCGAAACTACTCAGCCTGTCTCCACTTCCGATCGAATCGTCCAACAGTACGACATCACGGATGCGATGCTTTCTGAGTGTGTCTAGATCCGGATTGTCAGAACAACGATGGAATTCTCTGTCGAGTTGCCTGATCAATGAATAGACTAAGTCTTCGCTGCCCAGAGCAGTACCCGGCCTTCCTACCATCTTTCCGCTAGAGTCCCATAAACATTTGTCCTTGAGCTTACGTACCGCATAAAGCGCTATCTTGTCTGACGGAATGTTCGATATCG
>JALSQY010000148.1 GCA_026985035.1 Methylothermaceae bacterium | reverse complement strand
GAATCGTTGACCCGCCGGGAGATGATAATACCGTGGGCGTGACCTGCATTTTCCACAAAATTTCTGGCGATGAGCAAGCGTTTGGAATCATCGTGGGGGTCGATGTTGTAAATCACGTTGTTTTTATAGGCGTTACCTACGATGACGGCGTCTGATGCCAGCCGGCTATAAAACCCAAAGAAATTATTCTCAAAACGGTTGCCAATCATCCAGCCGGTAGGAGCGGAGCTGGCATGCATTGACTGTTTTAAGCCGGTGAGGGGAGAAATATAGGTTGCATCTTTATCGAACTGGGAAGCGAAGGACACCCCAAAAGTACTGGATTTACCTTTATAACCGAGTCCTTGAAACACCGAATTGGCAGCGTAAATCTTACCCCCGGAGCGGACGGTGAGATAGGGTCTGGGAAATTGGACGCCGGTTTTCAATAACTGGGTTTCCGGCAGTTTCTGGCGGGGACCTGGACTGGCAAGTTTGTCATCCCAACTGGTTACCTTGCTATCGATAATGAAAAGGCGGCCAAAATCGGCCAGGAAGGTTCCATGGCGCAGCGATAGGCGCAGAGTCTTGCCGCGAATAACCAGGGTAGCCGTGGGAAACACGACAATGGGGCGGTAGGCGATATAGGTATCGGCGTCAATTCGCTTGAAAATGCGCGGATTGCCCAGGATTCGTGCCAGGCTGGCCAAGTCATACACCCCGTTGGACAGCACAATAGCTTGCGGGTTGTGAATCCTTGCTCTTTGCCAGGCGGTCCGCATTTCCAATAAGTTAGAAACCGGGAGCAGATAAATGTTTTCCGCTGGCATCAGGATGACATCGTTTCCATAAATTTTTTTCGGAGCCTTGTTGCGCACTGCCTCGACAGTGTAACGTTGCCACTCTATCCTATGGAAGTTATCCCGCATTTTACGCAAGCGGTCACCGGCATCAGCTTGTGTGGCAAGAGGCAGCAGCCATGCCACACTTATCACCGACAATAAAAAAACGGCGCGGTGCACCCGGCTTGTTTTCACTTCTGCGACCAAGTGGAAAACAGATCGACCTGAACGAATGCGGCGCTGCCCAGAAGGTGCCAATCCAAGGGTTGATCCGGCTCGATGACAGCATTCAAATACATGACTGGATGGGTAGAAACACTTTGCAGGGGGGCGGCCCGTTCCAGTTCCAGGGAAGCGCCGCTACGCAGGCTGCGCAAGGTGCCTGTGATGGTTTCGCCGGAACTGAGGCGGATTTCGGCAGGCGCACCAATCACCAGTTTTTCCGCTGACTTGGCGTCGAATTTTGCATCCACATATAAATTTTGATCCATGGGAAGCAAGGTGACGATGGGCTCGCCTTCGGCGATAAAGGTGTCATTGAGCAGATGCCAGGAAACAATCCGGCAATGACAGGGGCTTTCAATGACATTGCCTCCGCCATTCCGCAATTTCAAAGTCGCCAGGATTTGGCCCGGGTGGACTACTTCTCCAGGCTGGATGGCATTGATTTTGGCCACACCGTTGCCAAGAGACCTGAGTACGGTTATCGGCCCATCGATTTCTGCCGCCATGCTTTCCACAATGAAAAGGCGGTGATAAATGCCGTTGCCAATGAGTGCCAGCAATCCTGCCAAGGCCAGGAGCATGGCCGCCAATCCGGCGAAACGCCGCAACTGGAATTTCATCCGCTGCCACGGTGAATTTTTGGAGGCCGCTTCAATGACTTGAGGTTTTGGACTGAAAGCATCTCGTTTGATGACGTCAAGGACATCACCAACGGCGACAATATCACCGTTCAAATAGGCGTTGATGACTTGATGCAGCACCGCTATTTGGGGCCGGCCCAGATTGACAAAGCGGTAACCTATTTTGTTATCGCCTTCTATTTCGTAGATTTTCTCCAGTTCCACATCAATAGAGGTTTCGATGCCGTTGAAATCAAAAGTCAGGCGGCCGCTTAAATGGGGTTGGGCGCGGATTTCCTCAGGCAAGGAATAGCCTTTGGTTTTCATAAAGTGTTCTACAACACTCAAGTCGGATTCGAGTGCCGGGGAATCAGACGGTTGCCTCAAGGAAAGGCCGGAAACCGACCAATCAAACACTTTTAACGCAATACCGTGGTATTCGAATTTGGCGGGAATCTGGTATCGCGCATGGCGCCGAGTGTATTCGGCTTCGTGTCTGAGTTGTTGAACGGTTTGATTGTCCACAATAGTCACCATGTTTTAAAGATAAGGAAAATTGAACCACTGTTGTGCGTCGGTCAATGTTCGAAAAATGTCGCGGCTGTCATAGATCCCGGTCATAAACAAAATGAAGGTAATAAACGAGACCACATAGAAGGCCAGTGACAAATTTGAGCTGGCGGCTTTATACCAGGCGTCCCAGCGCTTTCCTTGGCCTTTTAGGGTGGTCTTTTGCCGGGTCCACTTTTGTTTGTAGAGATGATTGAGGATATAGACCTTGACGATGGAACCGTAGATTTGATTGAAGTAAATCAGCAATGGCCAGCTGATGTGCAGTTTTCTGCCTGTGGATGCCAGCATCAGGGTCTGTAGAAAGCGAATCAACGCGACCCACCAAATGGAAACCACCCAGAGCCCGAGTCCGTATTTCATTGAGGCGATGGTGACAGAACCGAGGCCAAACAAAGAGGTCCACATGGACAGGCGTTGATCAATCAAGCACCACCAGGTGAATATGCCCATCTTACGACGCGGCACCTTCAGGGCGCGGCTGTTGGTGCGCAGCATATTACCGAACCAACGCCGCATCAGCACAGTCGCGCCGGTGAAAAAATTAGGGTGGGGCGGTTCTTCCACAGTGACGATTTGGACGTCAGGAACATACCACATCTCCCAGCCGTTCCTTAACAGGTAGTACCAGCTGGATTTATCATCACCCGTCAAAAAGTTGAAACGGCCTAAACGCCAGTGTTCGATGTAGTCGCTTTGTACCGTATCTATGAACTCTGGCTCAATAATCAAGTTGGCCCGGAACATGGACATGCGGCCGGTCAGAGTCAATACTCGCCGGGCTAGACCGAAAGAAGACATATAGACATGGCGTTGGGCAAAACGCAGTTGATACCAACGGCGATACCAGTGGATGGTGCGTTGATTGCCCTCCAGTTTGCAATCTTCGTCGGTGGTCAGTGCCCCAAGGCGGGGATTGAGGGCAAAGAACCGGAAACAAGCTTCCGTGGAGCCCGGAGTCAGGATGGAGTCCCCGTCAATCACCGATACCACTGCGCGGTGATGGTTGACCGGCGTATTGGCGACAGCCCTGAATCCAGCCGCCAAGGCATCTCTTTTGCCGGTGCCGGCAATCCGAACAATTTTGAGTTGAACATGATCCGGTGGTTGCTGGGAACGGAACAGGGCCCGGACGATATTTTCTTCGCTGATTTCCACGATGGAGGCTATGATAGTGGCGGGCACCGGCGAGCGAATTGCTTCACGGATAGCCTCCCGATAGACTTCGATGGTGACATCCGTGCCAATGCGAAAGGTAGTCAATAAAAAAAATACGTGTTCCGGGTTGCCACTCTCTCCCATTTCCTCCACTTGTTTTCGCCAGCGGGGAAAAACCCGTTTTCGATAAATTAGGCTGCGGGTGAAATGGGTGAGGCTCCAGCTATAACGCCATAGGGATAATCCGCCCAGTAAAAGCACAAATTCCTGCGCCCCCGGTTGAAAATACACTGGCGGTAAATACAGGGCGCAGGCCAGTAGCGCCAGGGCATATATTAAAAACGGTAACATGGTATGTAAAACCAACCAGGATTCATGGGAAAGAACTCAAGAACAAGGTTGCAGGAATTGTTTGGAATCTGCTTTTTCTGAAAGCCTTACCGCTTTTTGCTTTTTATTCAAAACAATCGTGTTGCCACAGATTTTCCGTTGCGGCAGCCTCGTTATTTTAAGCGCACCACTTTTGTTGTTAAAAAGATAGTTGCCATAAACTTCGTTATCTAAGCCATCGCTGGGGGTATCACCGCCCAGGCGTATGCCCGCGCCAACATTATCATATACCTGATTGTAGCGGATAATATTTTTGTTTCCCCGAATGGAGATTCCGGCAACGTTGGCATCTTTCTGCTGGGTGCATAAATTGTACTCGACAAGGTTATAACGGCTGCCTTCCTTGATATCGACACATTCACTGCCTTGGGAGTGGATCACATTGTGGTGAATCCAGTTATGATCTGAGTGGTCAATTTTATTATCGGGATTGACGCCTTCCGCGATTTGTTCAGGCGCGGTGCCTATATAGATGGCTTCTCCATTATGTCCACCGCCTCCCAGGCTAAAATCACGCTGGCCGCAATTAGCGATCCAAGAGTGCGCTATTTCATTTTGTTGGGCTTGATATTTCACGCGCAGACATTCATCCTCGGCGTTTTTCAATTCCATATCCAGTAGGCGTATACCACGTATGCCGATACCTTTAAGGCCCTTGATATAAACAAGCTTTTTTCGGTAATCAGGTTTCTCTCCCTCCCCATTGTCTATGAGGCCATCTACCGTGAAATTATGAAGTTCTATAAAAGAGTGACGCAGAGAAATGATATATGCCTTGCCTCCTCCTTTGACAATAGCGCCAGGACGGCCAACAATCCGGATTGGTGCTGATTGAGTGCCGGCCCGGACGCTCTGGAAATCTTGGTAATAAATACCAGGAAGTAATACTACGGTATCTCCCGGATGGGCTTTTTTTAATGCTTTTTGAATGGTCCTAATGGCCTGGGCGGAAGAGGTGCCATCCGCCCGGTCATTGCCATCGACGCCCACAAAAAAATACTTCCCGGTGATGGTATGGTCTTGACTGGTGCTGGTGGCGCACCCCGAGGCCGTGATTAAAACCCCCAGGATCAGCCATTTCCAATGAATCATGATCCGCATATTACCAGCAGATACCCTGATATTTATCTGTACTGGTTTGATCCGTAATTCTCACCAAATCAATGATGTGGTGAGTATCTTGCCGAATCAATGGCTCGACTTTAGTCGTGATTTCATCAGTGTTGTGTCCTACCACCAGGACTTCGGCATGCTCGATCACATCTTCGATATGCTCACGCAACAAATTGGAAATATGGGGGATATGATTGAGAATATAATCTCTATTTCCACCGGTGAGTGATGCGAGATGGACATTGCGGTCATAAACCCTTAAGTCGAAGCCCTTGCCAATAAGCATTTCCGCCAATTCCACCAGTGGGCTTTCCCGTAAATCGTCGGTGCCGGCTTTAAAGCTCAAGCCCAGCAATCCCACTTTACGTTTGCGGGTTGCCTTGATCATTTGATAGGCACGGCGGATTTGATCGGCATTGCTGTTGAGCAATGAGTTGAGCAATGGGGTCTTGAGGTCTAAATGCATGGCTTTGTAATTGATCGCCCGCACGTCTTTCGGCAGGCAAGAACCACCAAATGCAAAACCCGGTCTGAAATAGTAGGGAGATAAATTGAGTTTTTTATCCATGCAAAAGATTTCCATGACCTTTTGACCATCGATGCCTTGCTCTTTGGCGAGATTACCAATTTCGTTGGCAAAAGTGACTTTTACCGCATGCCATGCATTGTCCGTATATTTGACCATCTCCGCCGTAGGTATGTCGACTCGAATGATGGGGGCAGGCAGATCGGTGTAAAGGGAAGCGATTTGATCGCCATCTTGTTGGCAAGAAGCACCGATGACCGTTTTAGGAGGGTTGAAAAAGTCGTAAACGGCGGTACTTTCGCGGAGGAATTCAGGATTGGAAACGTAGCCGAATCCTTCGTTTACTTTCAGACCGGATGCTTTCTCAAGTGTCGGTATGGCCAAATCGTAGGCGGTGCCTGGTAAGACAGTGCTGCGCATCACTACAATATGGCGCCGGTTTTTTTGCTTCATGGCGTTGCCGACTTCCTCGCAAACCTTGCGAACATAATCAAGATCGAGGCCGCCATTGGAATAACTGGGGGTGCCGACGCAGATAATGGAAATATCTGATTCCAGAACGGCATTTTTGATGTCAGACGTGGCTTTCAAGCGGCCGTCTTTAACGGCGTCTAGGATAAGCGCATCCAAGTCTTTTTCCACAATAGGAGACTTCCCCTGATTGATTAAATCAAGCTTGGTTTGATTGACATCCACACCAATGACGGAATGCCCATTTTTAGCCATGCAGGCGGAGCACACCGCGCCCACATAACCTAATCCGATAATACTGATATCCATTGAATCATCCTCCAGCGAGCAATCTCAATTGTTTAAACACACTCGTTTCCCCTACCAAGATAGGGGGTATCATTCAACGGAATATACTAATATATTCTTTAGGAAAAGTGTGAGTAAAATATTACAAAATAGCTGGGCAGGCTTACAGATATTGATATTTTCGGAAAAAAATTTAGTAAAAACAAAGGAATAAATTATGGAAAAATTTTGAGGGGGCGGGATATCTAACGAATTTTCTAATGGCATTGCCCCTGGCTGGAGGCTATTTCATTAGCTTAACCCCGTTTTTTTACAGGAGCTTTACTAGAATCGGCGGTGCCGCAGTGCCGGAAAAGTGCTTCTTACCCGCGCAAGGTGTTGTAGGTCAATTTTGCCCGTACAAATACCGGGTGCTTGCGCCAGGCGCGCCAGCACTTTTCCCCAAGGGTCGATGATCATGCTATGGC
This sequence comes from Methylothermaceae bacterium, assembly GCA_026985035.1. GTDB lineage: Bacteria > Pseudomonadota > Gammaproteobacteria > Methylococcales > Methylothermaceae > Methylohalobius. The sequence continues at coordinate 9,907 of JALSQY010000148.1, read as the reverse complement.
CGTAGGTTTCCCGGCCATTGGCATGGATGCCACCTTGATTGGCGGCGATTACATAGCACTGATTTTCAATGGCGCGGGCGCGCAGCAGAATTTCCCAATGGGCCGCGCCGGTTCTGGCAGTAAATGCGGCAGGCACCAAGAGGATCTCGAGACCTTTTTCCGCTAATAGTCGAATGTATTCCGGAAAGCGCAGATCATAACAAATGGTAAGTCCCAGTTTTCCCAAGGGCGTTTCTAAAAGCACCGGTTTGTCACCTGCTTCTATGGTATCCGATTCCCGGTAACTTTCATCCGTATCAGGAACGTCCACATCAAATAAATGGACTTTATCATAGCGGGCTGCTCGTTGCCCTTGCGGATTATAAATCAGACAAGCCGCACGAATTTTTTCCGGGTCGCTACTTTGTAAAGGCACGCTGCCCCCGGCCAGCCAAATTTTATGGTGGCGGGCGCAGTCGGCCAGGAAGTTCTGAATCGGACCAAAACCATCGGGTTCGGCTATGGCCAATTTATCCCGGTCATCCCTGCCCATAAAAGCAAAGTTTTCCGGCAGAAGTATCAGTTTTGCGCCTTTATCCGCAGCCTCGCTGATAAGCCGGTTGGCGGTATGTAAGTTTTCCGCCAAATCAGCACTAGAAGTCATTTGTATGGCAGTGGCGATAAATTCATTCATTTTTTCGTTTGCTTCCAGTGATGTCGGTGAGCCCTTTCCACAGGCCGTGTAACAGAGTGCCAGGTATGCTGCGGCGTATCCGGGTAATTACAGGATCGTCCCAGGTGCCACTGATAGCGTATTGGCTTTGGGTCAGGGTGTCCAGTGGCGCATTGAATGTTTTTTGGGCGAGTCCTGCCGCCTTGCCAATACCGCTATTTTGCCGGTATTTGAAAAGGCCTAAAGTGAGTGGCGTATTGGGAATAACCGTGATGAATTCATTCACCTCTTTTTGGTTCAGATCGACATCGCCGGCTACAAAAATTCTTGCCGGGACAGACTCAATAAGTAGATTATCCGTTACCACATGTCCATCGGCAATAGTCATGGTGCCCGTGATGCGGTCATAAGACAGGCCCGATTTGAATAGGTCGCTAAAATCCAGTCTAAGCCTGCGTTGCAGGGTGCCCAAATATAAAATGCCTAATAAGCGTCCAGCGCCGGGCTCAACATCCAGCAAACGCCCACGTCCTAGTTTTAGTTCGACATTCCCGTCCAGTGAGTTCAGGGAGAATTGGTAGGGAGCCCCGGGCCATTTCAAGCTAAAGTCGATTTTGGCCGGTGTTTCGGCAACCGGGCTGGCGTGGCCGATCTGTTCTAGGAATTTGCCCAGATTCTTGCAGCGGAAACGTCCTTGAAGACGGGTTTCGGGCAAAACCGGAAGCGTTGACCAGATACCATTGACATGAATCTGGTGGGTGTTGGTATCGGTGTCGAGACTGAAATCGACGCTGTCTTTGTTAGCAAGGGCTTGGAGATTCACAGGGCCGAAGTTTTGTTTTTCCCATAGAAGATGTTGGAAGTAAAGGTTGAGTTTGGGCAGATTATTCAAGGAAAAAGAAAGCTTTTCACCGGGCCTCAAGGCCGAAAGGGAAAGTAATGGCTTAAGGTTGAGCGAATCAAATTGACCGGTAAACGTATTTTGTTTGCTGAAATAGGACCATTTTCCTTTGGTAAACGAGGTTTCCAGATTCCCTTGCCAAAGACCATCGCGGGACACGGTATGGAATAAGACTTGCCCCCAATCCCGCTGCCATTGCCACAGGTGGTCGATGGCCAGTGAAATGGAGAAAAAAGGGACTTGCCCTTTTTTATCAGGGGCCAGGAGTGTAAGGAATGGTTGCCATTCATCCAGGGACAGCCGCTGAAGATGCCCGGCGATGGTATAGCCTTGAGTGTTGTTTGGAGGATTGGGAGGCGGCTGCTGGATTCCGATTCGGGCGCTGAAGGGCACAAGGTTCTCATCCAACATGAAACTGGCATGAATATCACCATAATCCAGGTTAAGGGGATGAGGTGCTGAAGTATCAAGCCAACTGGTGAGTAGCAGCGCGCGCGGTTCATCCTTGGATTTTGCCAGAGGTTGTGGCAGCTTAATTTGCATACCCATCAGGTCAGAACGAAGAATTAGGCGGGGGGGGATGGATAGGTTGTGGTCAATATTTAGAGTTGCTGTGATGGCGGTGCTTCCTTGGCTGATTTCAGTGGCTTTTGGAGAGAAATGGTGGGCCAGCCAGGTGGATTCAACGCGGGTATCAAGCTGGGCATGGGTTTTTGTTGCCTCGGTGGCAATCATGAGTTTAGCGGGTTGCCCCGAGAACTGCCCTTGCAGGGAGGAAATGAGTTTTTTCTCCGTGAAGTTTAAATTTCCAGACAGTTTTTTCAGCTTCAATGGATAGGGCTTTAATGCCATCTGGGCGTTTTTGATGGTAGTTTGGCCATTGAGATGGAACGTTGTTTTATTATTCAAAGGAATGGTAAGGAACAGCCTTAGCCGGGCCGAACCATGAAGGTCGCACCATTTCAGCAAGGTATCCACTGAAGGTTTTAAAGGGGAATGCTGCAAAACTCTCAAGGCTTCGCCAATTCGGTTAGTAGTCGTGCCTTGGATGTCAAGAGTGGGGCTGAGCCCGACTGCTTTGATTTCTCCCTGTAATTCTTCAATCTTTGCGCCCGCGAATTTGCTTTGTTCGATTTGGATGGCTAAACGACCATTGAAAAACGATAACCCTCCGATGGCCTCAGTGACGGCAGGCCAGTCGGGGAGAAAATCAATCGTGAGGTCGCGGGTGGTCAACAAGGCTTCGCTGACACCATTGTGGCTCCAGAAAGGAAACTGGGAGAGATTGCCCCGTATCAATACTTTGCCGCTGGCATGGCCCCGCAGTGGGGAGCGTTTAAACCAGGCAGCGAGGTCAGTTGGTACCTGTTTGGGCAGATAATTTTTGATGGGATTCAAATCGAGCGTGGAAATGATTGCCATGCCTTCCAGGGTGGGCTCGAAAGGGGCCTGTTTATCCCATAGAAGTTGCAGTTTCACTGTAGCATCCAAATCCTGGTTGGTCATGCGTAGGTGGGGGGTTTGGAAATACCAGCCATGCTCATTTTGTTGCCAGGCAATGGAGCCAACGGCCTTGCTCAAAGAGATCGGTTTCTTCAGTAAAGCGGGCAAGGCAACTTGGCCTTGATGGGTTTGCAGATAAAGACGGCCTTTTCTCAGGTTGCCGCAAAGATAGGCGCTTGCATTTTTTACCTGGGGCCAGGATTTGTTTGGGGAGGCAAAGCCGAGCCGGAACAATTGTCCGCACGCTGATAATTGATGGGGCAGGTTTTGATGTTGCGCCCATGCCAGGGAAAGGTTGTGCACAGCGCCGCTGAGGTTAAAGCCGCGAAGCCTGGTTAAGGGGCTGGGCTCAGGGATGGAGGCGGCCAATTGCAGCAGAGCTTTCAGGCTGTCCAGATCCAATTTTCTAGCGGCCACTGTGAATGACTGCCCCGTATTTGAGTAATCAATGGCAAGGCTGAAATGAGCCGCGTTGTTATTCGATTCTGGATTGATGATGAAATCGGCCAGCTCTAAACTGGATTTTTTGCCGGAAGATCGCCAGCGGAACCAGGTTTGGATTTCAGCCAGGGTGATTGGTTGGCTTCGGTTTCCCAGGGAAAGATCATGGAGTTGTAGATAGCCCTGCAATTGGGTGATATCGAAGGCTTCTTTCCAATTACCCCATAACCGCAAACTTCCCTGGCCCTGGTGGCAAGCAAAATGCTCTATGATAGAGGGCAGCCATTCATGCCCTGTCCTATCATGCAAAACAGTTTTTTGGATAAATTGTTGGATGGGAGGGATGCGTATTTTTTGCAGATCCAAATAGAACTTCCCACGCCAACTGGCGGGATGAGTAAGATACCCCGCAAAGTTTGCGTCTAAATGGGCCTTGCCCGTATCTTGGCCGGGTGGAAAAAAGAAGACTTGTAAACGATGATTTTGGCCTTGGTTATCCAGGCGCAAGGAAACATCTTGAAGGAGCATGGTTGGCGCATTTTGAAACAAATTGTGGAAAGTTATGTCACTGTGGAGTAGTTCAAAACGGCCGTCGCCGAAGGTTAAATCCGAATTTCCCCGGGTTTCTCCCAGACCGATAATACGAAAATCTCCCGAGGCGGTCCTTTGAATTTCAAGATGGGCGCCGAGAATGCGAATGAGAGAAGGTGAGATTGTGGCCGTGATTATGCTGGCAGGAACATCGATGGCAACTTGGACTTCGTCAAATAAACGGGTTTCATTGCCAGGGGAGCCAACGGAAATTCCAATTAATCTGAGTTCCGGCGTTATCCCGTTTAAACGGGCACTTAGTTGGTGGATGTGAAGCGGCGCTCCTAATTCTTGGGAAAGTTGCTGTTCCCAGTAATGCCGGCTTTGATCAATGCGGGGGAGAATCCAAATCCTCAGCAGGGTGATGGCAAAAGCGAGCAGTATCAAGAAAGCAAACAGGGAAATCCACGTGAAACGGAGTGTGTGATGAAAAAGTTGCACGAGGCAAGTTCAGAGTAAGACGACGTCGTATTGCTCTTGATTATATTGCGGTTCCGCCCGGAAGCGGATGCGGATTTTCAAAAATTTTTCCAATTCCGCCAGCGTCGTGGCTTCTTCATCCAAGAGCCGTTCGACAACTTCGTTGGAGGCCAAAACCAATAGGGATTGAACTTCATAAAGCCGAACTTCGCGGATGATTTCCCGAAATATTTCCAGACAGGTGGTTTCGGCGGTTTTGAGAACACCCCGTCCTCCGCAGCTGGGGCAAGGTTCGCAAAGGATGTGTTCAAGGCTTTCGCGGGTGCGTTTGCGGGTCATTTCCACCAGGCCCAAAATGGACACTTCGCTGATGGTATTTTTGGCGTGATCTTTTTCTAGACTTTTTTCCAGGGCTTTGAGCACTTGATTTCGATGCTCCTCGTCCTGCATATCGATGAAATCGATAATAATGATGCCGCCCAGGTTGCGCAGGCGAAGTTGCCTGGCAATTGTCTGGGCTGCCTCCATATTGGTTTTGAAGATGGTTTCTTCGAGATTGCGTCCTCCAACAAATGCGCCGGTGTTGACATCGATGGTAGTCATCGCTTCGGTTTGGTCAAATACCAAATGACCACCGGATTTGAGCTGGACCTTGCGCTGCAGGGCTTTTTGGATTTCATCCTCAATGTTGTAAATATCGAATAGCGGGCGTTCACCAGCATAAAGTTCAATTAAGGGGGCGACTTCTGGGATGAATTCTTCGGCGAAGCGTACCAAGTTGTGATAAGCCTCACGGGAGTCGATGCGGATTTTTTCCACCTTGCCCCGGTATAAATCCCGTAGAGCCCGGATTGCCAGGGGGAGATCTTCATGCACCAGGCTGCGGAGGGGCGCTTCGGCATAGTGTTCCTGGATTGCTTTCCAAAGCTTGAGCAAAAAAAGCATGTCGGCGCGTAAGACAAATTCATCGGTACCCTCGGCGGCGGTGCGGGCTATGTATCCACCACATTCGTGTTCTTCCCGGAATGCGTCGATGCATGCTTTGAGGCGTTCTCTTTCATTTTCACATTCGATACGCTGAGAGATGCCGGAAATCGGAGAAAAAGGCATATAAACTTGATAGCGGGAAGGAATGGAAACTTCGGTTGTCAAGCGCGCTCCCTTGCTACCGATGGGATCTTTGCTGACTTGCACCATGATTTCCTGTCCTTCGTGGAGAAGGGCTTCAATGGCGCCGTTTTGTTCGCTTTTCTGGAGATCGTAAGTCAGGTCGGAATAATGGAGAAACGCAGCGCGATCCAGCCCAATATCCACAAAAGCCGCCTGCATTCCAGGGAGAACCCGGCATACCTGACCTTTATAAATGTTGCCAACCAGTCCCCGTTTACAGGTTCTTTCGATGAAAATTTCCTGAAGAATGCCGTTTTCTACCAACGCAACCCGGGTTTCGGGGGGGGTTACATTAATCAGGATTTCATCACTCATAAAATCTGGATACCGGCTTGTTGTAATAAAATGGCGGTTTCAAACAGTGGCAGACCCATCACACCCGAGTAACTGCCTTCGATGCGTTTGATGAATATCGCACCTTTGCCCTGGATGGCATAGGCTCCCGCCTTATCGGCAGGTTCGCCTGTTTGCCAGTAGGCTATTATTTCATCTTCCGACATGGGCCGGAAGTGTACTTTGCTTTCGCTTAGTTGGCAGCGTTGTTTTGTTTTAACATCCAGGCATACGGCGCTCAGTACCCGATGGGATCTGCCGGAAAGCCTCCGTAACATGGCGATTCCGTGTGTTTTATTCTGAGGTTTGCCAAGAATTTCATTGTCGACAACCACAATAGTGTCAGCGCCAAGGACGGGTATTTGATCGGAATTATCTTTCTGTCCTGCCCGGGCTTTTTCTTTGGCCAGACGGACCACATAGTCCATGGGATCTTCACCTGGGAAGGGTATTTCATCAATCTCTGGTGCTGTGGTATTGAAGCAGACGCCGATCTGGGCCAAAAGTTCTTGCCGCCTTGGGGAAGCGGAGGCTAATAGGACACTAAGTTTGGTCATACCATTCAGCGATGATAGGGATGGCCTTGAAGCAGGCTCCAGGCCCGGTAAAATTGTTCCGCCACAATTATCCGGACCAAGGGATGGGGAAATGTCAGTTTGGACAGGCTCCACTTGACGTGCGCATATTGCAGGCAAGCTGGCGCGAGTCCTTCGGGGCCGCCGATCAACAATGCCAAGTCAAGGCCGCTTTGGAGCCAGGTGGAGAGCTGGTTGGATAATTGCTGTGTTGTCCACTGATGGCCGTCCTTGTCCAGAGCGATGGCATGGCAACGTTGGGGGATGGCTGCCAGCATTTGCTTGCCCTCGTGCTCAATCAATCGCTGGGTATCGGTGTGTTTGTCCCGTTTTTTTAGCGGGATTTCCTTCAGTTCCAGCCGGCATTCTTTAGGCATGCGTTTGGCGTAATCCGAAAAACCTTGCTCGACCCAGCCAGGCATCCGGTTTCCCATGGCTATTAAATGAATTCGCATGGGATCAGATCATCCCGGTTTGAAGGTTAAGAAATTGTCTTTGGGGAATCATGAAAGCTGATTATTCTCATTGGGGTGGATAGAGCCGGTAACAGGCATTGAGAATGGATTGTCGGGCCAAGGGTTCCCGGGTTTGGCTGGCATATTTTTGTAAGCATTGGGCATAGTTTTTCGGGCCCAGAATTGAGTCATTGATTTTATAGGCGGCTTTGTTTGGGAATTTTTTCTCGCATTGGACAATGTTTTCCATGGAGCCGCCGTAGGTTTTGGTGCCAGGCATGGTATCCAGCAGACATTCCCAATAATTGTCGGGACCAAATAATGCCTCAATAAAACCTGCCTGTACATTTGCCCAAGAGAAGCATAACAGCGAAGTCATCAGAATTTGGATCAAAGTTCGTGTATTCATGGCCTTGTATGAGTTTGATGGACGGGGGGATCGTTGTTACAACCCCTTAATGAGTATGGCCGGGTTATGGAAAACCGTCAAACCACGAAGGTGGCGATCAGCAAAATCAATACCGCCAGTGCGGTAAAAGGGCGTAAATCTTTCCTTACTGTTGCTGTCACGGAAGATTCCAGTTGCAAGAGACTGTCTGTCAGTTGTTTTGGGGTTTGGAGCCGGTGATATTTCATGCCGGTTAGGGTGGCCAGAGACTTGAGGTGTTCTTCATCCAAAAAAGAGGTAAGCCATTGTTGGGATTGCAATGGTTTAAGATGCGGATGATAGCGGGCGGAAGCGGCTGTTTCGGGGAGATCACTTTGTTGCCAAAAGCCGGTCATTTGATTGTTTAAATCCAATTTGGGGATGGGTGATGGGTGCAGTTTTCCGACACCGACAATTAACCCCGCTGTTTTTCCAGCCGGGTTTGGGTAATGGGGCTCCCGGGCGGTTTTGGGATATTGCTGGCCATCACTAAAGAAAACCAATTGGGCGTCTAATTGTTTGAGCTGGCGAAGCCCGCTGAACAAGCCATAGGCAATGTAACTGTCCGCCGCCCAGGCGCTTCGCCAGTCGATTTGAGCAAGGGCATTCAAGAGAGCCGGGGCATGTTGGCACACCTCGATAGGATGAAGCAGCAGTTGTGTGTTCTTATGGGTGAAAATACCCAGGCCAGCCTGTGAGCCGCAGGGCAACGCCAGAATCGCTTTTTTGATGGCAGCCTTGGCAAAGGATAGCCGGTCCGGAGGTAACCCTTCGGCGTGGTAGTCGCGGGTGTTCATACTCTGGGTAATATCAAGCACGAAGATAAAGCGGTGGATTTTTTGTGCCCGTTCCCAGGTGGGATGAAATAGGGTTGCCGCCAGCAGCAATAGGGCCAGTGCCCAACACCAAAAGCGCCACGTAAAGTTTTGGGTCATGGCCCACCTTTGGGGATACCCGGCATGGTGGCGAAAACACTAGCCTTGGTGCCGTGCCATTTGGATGCCTCCCGTTCCCGAGGCGGGAGCGTGATGCGCAAAGCATATTCCAGATGGTATCGGGCATCTTGGTTAGCTGGATCGAGACGCACGGCTTCCCGTAAATATTGCCGGGCCAATCCCAGCAAGGTTTGCACCCGGGAATAGGCCCATACACCGGATCGATTCCAATATTTTGCCGCTTCGCGTAAATACAGGGAGCCGAGGTTGTAAGCCATGTAGGCCCTGAGCTGGCCTTGGGTGCGGGGCAAGATTTGATTATAGAGTCTCAAGGCTTCGGTAATATTGCCTTGACGATCATACCAATTCGCTTTGGCGGCAATGAGCGCAGGATTGGTATGGTCATCGACTGAGAGCGTATCAATTTGCGCCAATGCCCGGTTGAATTGTGCGCTACCCCATAGTTGGTAAGCCTCCCAGCCTGAGTAAGCTAGTAATCCCAGAAGCCCGGCAATAATCAGGCTGGATAGTGAAGCCAATGACTTTATTGGGGCCATGAGGAAATCTCCATGGCTTTCAAAAGAAGCAATGGAATGCCGAGGATAAATGCCAGCCCATAACCAAAATGAGAAAGATCACGGTGGGGCAGGATTTCTTCGTATTGCAACGGTTGATTTTCTAACTGGTCAATTTCTGCTATCGCCTGGGCCAGGCTTTGCGGATTTTCCGCCTCGAAAGCGCGGTAGGGAACACCCAGGGCCTGGAAATATTGATGGAGAAAATACTCTGGTGTTGTGGTTTCCGATATATTCCGCTTGGGTGGTTTTAACAGGCTGATTCCATTTGGATTGCGGAGATAAATCCAATACAAACGGACATTTAGGTCCTGAAAATCCTGGCGCAACCGGTCTTGAGTATCAACATCAATTTGGGCTGCGCCATCGGAAACCAAAACAATAACCCGGGCGCCGGTGAGCGGTTGATTGCGGAATTGTTCCAAGGCCATGGCAAGCCCCGGCGCAATGTTGGTATTGCCGCTGCCACGAAGGCCGATAGCCCGGATGGCAGCCTGAATCGCTTCCCGGTCTTGGGTAAGGGATAACACATGGACAGGCGCGGTGCTGAAGGAAATTATGGCAAATAGGTCCTCCCTCCGGCTGGAAACGAAATCCAGTAACAAGTTGCGGGCGGCAGCACTCTTGGTTTCCTTGGCCGCGCCCCCCATATAACGGCCAGAAAAGTTTTCATTCATGCTGCTACTGCGGTCGATAGTTAGGACGATGTGGGCACCTGTGCCGGTGCGTATTTTCCTTTGTTCTTTAATATACGGTCCGGCGAGCCCTATTGTTACCGCAGCCAATAACATGGTTGAGGCTATGCGCCTGGCAAAATCCAAGTTGCTTGACCAGCTATCTTCAGGCAAGAAGACCGTGGCTGGGTATGCCAGTCGGTTTTGCCCAAGGCGCCAAATTGGTATCAACGTCAGAGGCAATAAAACCAGCCA
>JALSQY010000147.1 GCA_026985035.1 Methylothermaceae bacterium | reverse complement strand
GCTTGACCGCCAATGTGCGCACGGCAATGTTGTGGGCCTTGGAACCGGTAAAGTACTGCAATGCAGCGCCAAAGCTTTCACCGGCCACCACCCGCAAATCCACCTGCAAACCATTTTTGAGACGAACACTGGAACGGGTCGGCCCTTGGGAGAAAACTTCCTCTACCCGCTCATAATTCACAAATTTTTCCATCACCGGGGAATTCCCCTTCACCGTCACCAAAATATCCAGATCCCCCACCGTCTCTTTCCAGCGCCGGTAACTGCCAGCCACGATGATCTGGTCGACGCCCCTGACGCCGCGCAGATACTCGCTCATGGCGCGGGCGATACCCGCTGCTTCAAAGTGGAGAAAACGCTGCTCGCCAATCACCGGACGCTGTAAATGTTTGAGAATCAGTGCTTCGGTCTTGGGACCGAACCCCGGTAATTGATGGATTTTTCCTTGCCTCGCCGCCCTTTCGAGATCCTCCAGAGATTTGATATTCAACTGCTTGAACAGCGCCTTGACCCGTTTTGGCCCTAAACCCTCTATTTTCAACAAAGTCAACAAGGTTTTGGGGGTTCTCGCCAAAACCTTTTCCAATTGCGGCAACTTTCCGGTGCTGACGATCGTCTTAATTTTTTCCGCAATGGCTTCGCCGATGCCGGGCAACTGGGTCAAATCCTCACCGGACGCCACCATATCGGCCAGGCTCCGGGGCTGGCTGCGGATATTACGGGCGGCATTGCGGTAAGCCCGGACACGGTAGGGATTTTCCCCTTCGATATCGAGCAGATCGGCAAGTTGATCGAAAATATCGGCAATTTCACTGTTACTGATCGCCATGGCGGTCAAACATGATGTCTAGATGTATTGATTCCATCGCCACTACCCTGCCCCCTGTTGGTGATCTGCTGCGGAAGACGCCTTCAATACGTTCCTCTGGGCTTGACTTTGACATCCCTGCCAAAGACACTTCTTCCCATAGGGGCGAGTAGTTACACTTTGTTACAATAATCATTCTTTAAGCTAGACGCCAGTGAATTCTGCGCCATGAAATTACCCATGAAACGCCGCCGTCGCCTCACCCTGTCACAACGCCTGGGGCGGTTTGTCAGTGGACGGTTCAAACGAATGTATTACCAATTGGCTGAATCCACCAGCGGCAGCCACAAGCGGGACTTTTTGGTGGCCCGGGTGGAAGACGCACGAGGCAGCCTGGAAGAAACCCGGGATCAGTTTCAAAACACCCTGGAAAAATTCTCCGCCTTGGTGGAATTTGATGGCGGCGGACTGCTGTTGTACTACAAACAACTGCAACGGGAGTTCAATCTCAGCGAGCAAAAAGCACAGGCGGTCCACGACCATATCGATGCCATCGAAGATCTGGCCATCGCCCTGTTTCACGAATGGGAGCAAGAACTGGAACAGTACACCAACCGTTCCCTGCGCGGCAAAAGCCGGCAAAAGCTCAAACTCACCCAACGCCACTACAAAACCTTGATGGCCGCCATGCGCCGGGCGGAAAGCAAAATCGACCCGGTGCTCAATGCCTTCCGGGACCAGGTACTTTACTTGAAACACAACCTCAACGCCCAGGCCATCGCCGCTTTGCAACACGAACTGGTTCACGTGACCATGGATATCGCCGGCATGATTGAAGTCATGGACAAATCCATCGCCCAGGCCGAACAATTCATGCGCACCCTGGAAGAACCCCCTGCCTTGCCCGCCAAATAATCACAGTACAGATATCATGACCTTACAGGAAATCATCCTCCGCCTCCATGACCGGAGCCGAGAAATCCTCGATCATCTGCCCGACGATTCTCCGCTGGCATCGCACTTGCGAGGTAACCTGCCCTCCTTGACCTTAGCCAAGTCGGTCCTGGAAAAAGTCCGATTGCATCAAACCCGGCCCGATCATCCTTTGCAATTGGTGGTACTGGGGCCGACCCAATCGGGCAAAAGCACTATCGTCAACCTGCTGATGGATCAGGAAGCGGCGGGTGTCAGCCCCCTGGCGGGCTATACCATCCATCCCCAGGTTTTTCTCTACGGCGTAGAGCGGGCCCAGGCAGAGTGGTTGAAGGACTATTTTCCAGGCCAACAACAACTGCCGGTGGCCGATCTCCCCAGAGACCATTTCGATTGCATCGGCGTAGAATTCGTCCAGCGCCCGGCCTCGTCATTCCTGAGCCCCTCCATGGTCTGGGATACGCCGGATTTCGATTCCATCACCGCCAACCACTACCGCGATAACGTCATTCGGACCGCGGCTCTGGCTGACGTGCTTCTGATTGTGGTCAGCAAGGATAAATACGCCGACGAATCGGTGTGGGAAATGCTGCAACTGCTGGAGCCTCTGGAGCAACCCACCTTGGTATGCATCAACAAGGTCCGCCCATCCAATCGGGAAACATTGCTCCACTCCTGGCAAGAAAAGTGGCAACGCTACCGAAACGACCCGCCCCCTCCCGTCGTCACCTTGGAATACATGCAAGCCTTGGATTTGCTAAAAGAATCCGGCCATCAATTATTGGCGCGGCACGTACCTCCCGTAGTGGAAAAGGCCGACCGCAAACGACTGCAAGGCCAGATCAAAAAACTGGCCCGCAAGCATTGGCCGGCATGGACGGAACCGCTACGCGCAGAAATTCAGGCCCAGGAAGCGTGGCGTAAACTGGTGGACAAAACCCTGGAACAAGCGCTGGAAATCTACCGCCACGATTACCTGGATCACCCCTATGCTTACGAAACCTTCCAGCGGGCCCTGGCGGAACTGCTGATTTTGCTGGAAGTGCCGGGACTTGCCAAACCCATGATGTATTTCCGCAAGGCGATCACTTGGCCAATCCGGGCCTTGTTCAAACGCAAGCCGAAACGGACCGGCGAGAATATTCAGGAACTGGTGATTCTGCAGAATGCAGTGGAACATGCTTTGTTGCAACTCCAGCAAGCCACTCAGGAGAACAGTCAAGCCCAGGCCACCCTTGCGCAGTGGTGGCAGGCTCTGGCCAACCATTTGCGGCAGCGTCAGGAAGAATGGAAACAACAATTTCAATCCGCGGTGGAAACCTATTATCAGGATTTCCAACCCCAGGTGGAAGCAGCCGCCAAGGAGCTCTATCACAAACTGGAAGAAATGCCCGCCACTCTCAACAGCTTGCGCGCCACCCGGGTCACCGCGGACGCCGCCGCCCTGGCGGTGGTTTTTCACACCGGCGGCATCGGCCCCCAGGATTTCGTTCTCGCCCCGGCGGTGCTGTCCATCACCTCCTTGCTCACCGAAAGTGCCTTGGGCAAGTATCTGGACCGGGTGGCCGAGAAATTGAAAAAGGCCCAGCTGCAATCGGTGCGGGAACTGCTCGAACGCCAGCTTCAGCAACCATTGGAAGCCTTGCCTCAATACATGCACGCCAACACTGCCTTCGGCATTGATTCCGAAGATTTGGAAGCAGCGGAAAAAGAAATACAGGAAAAACCCTATGGCCTCAAATCCTTCTTCCAGTAATTTGTTGCAACTGGCCCGGCAATGGGCCGGCCAGGCGGTTGAATCTGGTTGGCTGAATCCATCCCAATTGCAGCGCCTCGAACAATTACAAACCGCCACTCCGGAAGATTTGTTCGCTTCCGGCGGCCGGCCCTTGGTGGTGGCTTTTTTCGGCGGCACCGGCGTGGGCAAAAGCACCCTCCTCAACCGCCTGGCGGG
>JALSQY010000146.1 GCA_026985035.1 Methylothermaceae bacterium | reverse complement strand
ATAGGCCTTCCTCTCCTGGGCAATGAACTGATACCTCAGTCCGACTCTTTCGCGAAGAAGGCCGCCGCTTTTTTTAGGATCTCCCGCTCCAGCTTCAGCTGCCGGTTCTCGGCCCGCAGCCGGCGCAACTCCGCCTGCTCGGGCGTCAGCTTGCCGTTGCCCCGGAAAGCCTGGCTCTCATCTGACTCATACTCCCGGACCCAGCGCCTCAGCATATTCGCATTGATACCCAGGTTCCGGGCCGCTTCTGCCCCGCTGTATCCGTGTTCCGTCACCAGCCGGATGGCATCCAGCTTGAATTCTTTCGTATATCGCTTTCTCGTCGTCATCTCTCACCTCAGTCTCAGAGATTATCCCTTAACTGAGGTGTCCGTTGAAATTAGACCACGTCAGCGTATTATCGCCACCAGCAAGAGTCAGCCAAGGCGGCCTGACTCAAACAAAATGGTCTCCGGAATACCCAGGGCGGTTCATGCCGTCACTTCCTCCATAAATCAATGCTTTGCGGGCTTAATTGGCGCGCATGGGATTCCACCCACTTCCCCTAGCAGGTATCCTTGCTCATGGAGCAGAAGCGCATAGCACCGTTGGCGAAACCGGCGGCTCGGGCCATATCGAAAACCCACTTCCAGGGTTGTCTCGTTCCGCTTCGCTCAAGGGCTTGATCCGTTTCATGATCCTGCTCCTCAATGTTTCGTCGTGCTCCTGCCTTGGAGCCTTATTAACTCAGAAAATTTCTGTTCCAGCGCTTACCTCAAACAGCTGTTGTTGTCAAGTTCCCTGCATCATCCACAGTGAGCCGGTAACGAAAGCCCCCAGGAGATGTAAGGATCAACCCTTGGGAGGAATCTCCTACTTCGATATTCGCTTGAGTAAAGATGCCATTTGGAGAGAACCTGGTAACAAGGAACCAACTTCCTCCTTGGTTCATGTAAATCTGATTGGAATATCCATCTGCGTTATCGGTCCTGTAAAACACAACTTTGGATTCAGATCCTTTTAGGTCCCACGTTGTAACAGGCTTCTCGGACCAGATAGTGATAGAATCGCTTGGAGATCCAGTATCCATTCCCAGTTTCGATCCGAAATAGGGATACCAAATCCGCAATTGACATTGACCGGCCTTGATCAATCGCCTTGCACCTCTAAATTGAAAAACACAGTGACGTAACTCGATATTCTTCCAAATCGCGTCAACTTCGGAATCTATGAAAATGTGTAAGGGTTGATATCTTGCGTTCCTGCATAAGTTATTCGTGTGGAACCAGCACCTATCGAATATCCAGTTCGCACTTGTGATTCCTGCCTCTCTAAGCTTCTTCTCAAGCCGCAACCCTTCCCAGCCATTGTCTTGAAAAAGACAACCACTGAAGGTAATCACATTGCCCTGGTTTGCATAGAACCCGTACTTTCCGTTTTTTAGGAAATTACATTTATAAAAGTGCGTATCCGTGTTTCGGCTGTTGCTGACAGCAATCCTGCATCCATCACCAGAGTTCTCGGAGCAATGGACATTGATGAATTCATTAGCTTGAGAAGCTTCAAGATGAAGGCCCGCCTCTGTGGCGCCCGTTATAAGCAATGATTCGGCCAGACCGATATTAGCCGAAACAGGTCTTGCCGCAAGCTGATGTCCTATTCTTAATGCATAAGGCCCGGTATTCTGACAGTCGATGGTTAAATTCCGAACTGCCCAAGACGAAGTCGAAATTCCTCTGCCACTGTTAACCCAAACCGCCACATCGTTCCCCTCATAGAGCAACGTCACCGAGGTCATCCCCGCTCCGAGGAGTTGCTTCCGACCGTCCAACCTCACCGTATTCGTCCCTAAAACGTACGTTCCCGGAGGAAGAAATACTCCATCACACCGCTCCACCGCTGTCTGAATCACCGCCCAATCGATCTCATCACTCAAACTCTCGGCTACGGGATAGTCCACTTTCGCTCTCCGCAACGTACTATAGCGCTCCGATAAAGGATGTGAACGCCCATCCCCGATTGCTCCAAGTTTTTTTACATTGCACGTCCCATAGACCTCCTCACACGCATACAGCCGCTCCCCCAGAGGCACCTCTCCCAGCGGCCATCTTCCCTCCCAAGCCACCGGAACCCCAACCAAAGCCCCTTTAAGAAAACTCCTTCGACCCAATCGCTGATCATTCATGACTCTAACCTCTCATTCCTCCTACATGTCAACTTAAAGCATACAAGATGTTGATTTATAGGGAAATGATCGCATAATCACGGCTTCCTCAACGACAAAAAGGAAAGTGTCGCTAACGGATACCGCCACTTCCCGATCATCTTGTTACCACATTCCAGTTGACATGGTCAAGTTGTAACGGACACCCCAGTTATCACTCCGGCAGAAATTTTTCGTAGTTTTCTGGTCTAATGAGCAGTGTCACAATGCATATTCAGAGCCCCATGTCCATCCAAATTCCGGAACGAATCGATGTTCGCAAACTGGAGGCGGCTGCCCGCCAGCAGATGCGCGAGATCGTGTTGCGACTTCAGGCCCAAGGTTACGGTTCCACAGCCATTGCCGATATGCTGGGCTTGCGCCGGCCAACGGTCAGTGATTGGCTGCGCCGGATTCGGGAAGGGCTTGGGACCGGGGAGCGCAAACGCGGCCGGCGTGTCGGCACTGGCCGGCGACTGACACCTGTCCAGGAAGCCCGCATTCTGCAGGACATCACGACCCAGACGCCCGACCGGTTGGGTCTGCCCTATGCCTTGTGGAATGCTCAGGCGGTACGGGATCTGATCCGTCGCTATTTCGGCCGGCTGCTGCCCAAACGTACCGTGCGCCTGTATTTGCAGCGGTGGGGATCGGTGTTTTTCAAGATAGATGTCGCTTTTTCGTTCATGCGGCCAAGCGGATTTCCTCGGTACGGCGCTCTGGATTCAAGGTGACCGATCCGACAGGATCCCAGTTTCGGGTTTGCCCTGACCAACGCGCGGGGTTCCTGGCCTTCGCCTGCTGATAAACGACATTGCGATGATTCAAGATCTCGTGATCTTCCCCTCGATGACGCTGTGCCGGGGTGACAAACCGTATCTGGCTATGGCGATGCTCGTGGTTGTACCAGTCAACGAACTGGCCCACCCACTCACGCGCGGCCTCCAGCGATTCAAAACCCTCTGATGGCCAGCGGGGACAATATTTCAGCGTCCTGAACAGCGACTCCGAATAGGGATTGTCATTACTCACCCTGGGGCGACTGTGCGAAGGTACGATCCCCAGGTCATACAGCTTGGCCTGCAGGGTCTGTGATTTCATCGGACTGCCGTTGTCCGCATGCAATACCAGCGGCTCCCGGATGCAGTGCTGTGCCAGTACGCTGCGCTGAACGAGTTCAGCCGCCTCTTCGCCACCTTCCCGCTCATGGACCTCCCAGCCCACGATCTTGCGGCTGTAGATGTCCACAATCAGGTACAGGTAGAAGAACCGGCCACGTACCCACGAAGGTAAATAACTGATGTCCCAGGACCACACCCGGTTTGGCGCTTGGGCCACATGCGTGGTCGGGGAACGCCGCTTCTGCGGCGCTTTCGAGCGACCCCGATGGTTCAACTGATCTGCTGCCTTGAGAATCCGATAAAAGCTCGATTCCGAGGCCAGGTAGATGCCTTCATCGGCCAACCGGGGAACGATCTGGCTGGGTGGCAACTCGGCATAGACCGGTTGGTTGCAGGTCGCCAGA
>JALSQY010000145.1 GCA_026985035.1 Methylothermaceae bacterium | reverse complement strand
GGCCCCGTGGAAATCCGCCACTTCGGGCAAGGCACGGGTGAGGAAATCCTGCACTACCCGCACTCCGATCAGTTCGGCTCGGTGCGGGTGATGACGGGGGCGGACGGGGCTTTGGTCAAAGAGGTCACCTATCGGCCCTTCGGCGAGGCGGTGGCGTTTGTCACCGATCCGGCGGCCCTGCCCGAGACCAAGGGGTTCATCCCGCTCTCGGGGCTTGATTTCATCAAACCCCTGCCACGGCGGCGGGAGAACGGTTCGACGCGGACGCCGGCCTGCAATACCTGAACGCGCGGTATTATGACCCGAGGCTGGGGATGTTCATCCAGTCCGAGCTATCCTTGAAGTTCCAAAGGGGGTATTCTCAAAACCATCAAGAGTAGTCCCACTAAATGACATGCTGGGTGGAGGACTGGAACGAACTGCAGTAGGAAATATCTCTGTAAGTATTATTGGAATAAGAAAATGACAAAATCACTAATCAACAGTGAAGTGATCATTTATGAAAATGATTTTATTGACAGAAATGCCGTCGCTACTATCATTAGTGTAGCGGAAGATTACAAAGCAATGCTACTTAAACTTCATGAGCCATTGGTTTGGAATAAAAAACATCTAAATTATGTTGTTGCAAAAACACGCTTGGTAAACGATTCATTTGAACCACTTAAATTAAAACAAACAATGGGATGTGGTGCAACTTGGTTAAGCGAGGAGAAGCTAAATCCGCAAGAGCCATTTGATACCAGTTGGTGGAGGGGGGGGGCGGCGGCCATCACAAGTTTGAAATTATTGTAACTCACTCCCCCAAAACCCTCCCATCCCCCAAGCCTTGCCCCAGATGCACCACCCCGATCCGGCGCGAACCCGACCCCTCGCGTAACCCCACCGCATAGTTGACGCCCGAGGGCGGGGACAGCCATGTCGGCGGCAGCTCGCCCCTTCGGCGAAGCTGTGGAGTTCGCAGTCAGCCTGACCCCGCCCGAGACCAAGGGGGCATCCCGCTCTCGGGGCTTGATTGCATCAAACCCCTGCCACGGCTACGGGAGAACGGTTCGACACCGACGCCGGCCTGCAATACCTGAACGCGCAGTATTATGACCCGAGGCTGGGGATGTTCATCCAGCCGGACTGGTTTGAAGTGACCAAGGCGGGGGTCGGGACGAACCGGTATGCGTATAGTTTTAATGATCCGGTGAATAAGATGTAACCGTTGGCTCGCTCCCACCTTACGCCGACGCGCTTAATCTGCGAGTTTTGCCTTTCTGATTATAGAAAGGAGTTTCTCCATGGGAGTACATTCGGAGCTACGGGCGGAGTCAGGGCTGATATCGGAGATTATTTCTACACCAAAGGGACATCGTCGCTGGCCTGATGATTTGAAGGGACTGATTGTGGCTGAATCCCTTGTTGAAGGTGTTACTGTAAATTCTGTTGCGCGGCGGTATGATTTACGGCCCAATCATTTGTCGGAATGGCGGCGGCAGGCGCGGGAAGGCAAATTGGTATTGCCTGATTTTGAAGGGGCGGTTTTTGCGCCGCTTGTTGTCGAGGATATCATCGAACCGGAAGTTTTTACGGAGGATGCCGGGGCACAAATCGAGTTGGTCAACGGTGATTTGACTCTGCGCATGGACGCTAAAACGCCCGCGGCCCGGATTGCCGAGATCATGTATGCGTTGCGGTCTACGCTATGATCTTTCCGCCAAACCGGGTTCGAATATTCGTGGCAACCGGTCCGGTAGATTTTCGAAAAGGCCATAACGGTCTGGCGGCACTGGTTCAGAACCATTTGCGCAAGGATCCGTTTACAGGCACGGTTTATGTGTTCCGCTCGAAACGGGCGGATCGGCTGAAGCTGCTGTATTGGGACGGGTCCGGTTTGGTGATGGCGTATAAACGGCTGGAGGATCATGTGTTCAAATGGCCTGCTATTTCCAATGGCATGATGCGGCTGAACCATGCGCAGTTCGAGGCGCTGTTTGCCGGTCTGGACTGGCGTAAAGTTCATGCATTGGAGGTGCGCCCACCGGCTGCGGCAGAGTGAATCATAGTGGCGTTTAGGCGGGTATTTACAGGCATATTTTGCTATAAACATGCCATGATAAATCCCGCCGACCTTCCTGATGACATTAAGCTTTTGAAAGCAATTGTCTTGCGCCAGCAGGACCAAAATGCGCGGCTGGCAAAGCTGGTAGCTGACTTCAAGCGGGCCCTATTCGGGGCTAAATCAGAGAAGGCTGATCCGGACCAATATGAGCTGGCGTTCGAGGATATTGAAACCGCCATCGAGGTTGTCCATGCAGAGCGGGATGCTGATGTTGCTTTGCAACCGAGCAAACCACGTAAATCCAACCGGGGCCATCTGCCCAAACATTTGCCGCGCGTCGAAGAAATAATCGAGCCGGACGACAAGACCTGCACCTGCGGCGCGGAGCGCCACATTATCGGCGAAGACACCTCCGAGCGGCTGGACATCATCCCCGCGCAGTTCCGTGTGATCGTCACCCGCCGCCCAAAATACGCCTGCCGATCCTGCGAGGCAGGCATTGTGCAGGCCGCTGCCAAATCCCGCCTGATCGAGGGCGGAATGCCAACCGAAGCCACCGTCGCCAGCGTGATTGTCAGCAAATACGCTGATCATTTGCCGCTTTATCGCCAAGCCCAGATATACAGCCGTCAGGGTGTTGATCTGGATCGCTCTACACTGGCATCCTGGGTCGGCAAAGCCGCATACGAACTGCGGCCCGTATATGATTGCCTACTGAAAAACCTCAAGCAATCCAGCAAGCTGTTCATGGACGAAACCACCGCTCCGGTGCTTGATCCGGGGCGAGGGAAAACGAAAACGGGTTACTTCTGGGCGCTAGCTCGCGATGACCGACCTTGGCTGGGGCAAGCTCCTCCCGGCGTGGCATTTACCTATGCGCCCGGGCGCGGGGGCAAATACGCGGATGATATATTGCAGGGCTTTAGTGGCATCCTCCAGGTCGATGGATATGCCGGTTACAACCGTTTGCTAAAGCGCACCAGTCAGGATGTGCAACTGGCGTATTGCTGGGCGTATGCGCGGCGCAAACTCCATGATGTGGCCAAAGCCAGCGCCGCTCCGATTGCGCAGGAGGGCCTGAAACAGATCGCCGCTCTCTACCGGATTGAGGCCGATATCAAAGGCCAGTCTGCCGACGCCCGCCTTGCTGCCCGAATTGAACGCACAAAGCCAAAGCTGGACGTTTTTGAGAAATGGCTTGCCCAAAGTCGTGCTAAAGTCTCGGCCAAATCCCCGACCGGCGAAGCATTGAAATACATCGCCAAATACTGGAATGGCCTGAAACTGTTCCTAACCGATGGCCGTATCGAGATCGATAACAATCCGGTGGAACGCACCATCCGCCCCATAGCTCTAAACCGTAAAAATGCCCTGTTCGCAGGCCACGAGGCCGGAGCTCAAAACTGGGCCATGCTCGCATCCCTGATTGAAACCTGTAAACTGAATGCCGTGGAACCCCACGCCTATATCGTCGGCATCCTCACCGCCATCGTCAATGGCCACAAACAAAGTGATATTGAAACCCTGCTGCCATGGAATTTTAAGGGTTAGACCTGATGAGCGTTTTGCGGCGGTGATGCCTTCTATGGTTTTCTTGGCGAGCATGAAGTTGTTCGATGGAGGAAACAGTAATGAACAAAGAGATTTACGTTGGGTTGGATGTGCATGCCGATA
>JALSQY010000144.1 GCA_026985035.1 Methylothermaceae bacterium | reverse complement strand
CTAGTTGACGTAAACACGGCCTTTCCAGCGGCTGCGTTCTCCCTGCCAGTATTTCAAAGCCGAATCCCATGTCATGAGCAGATATATAGTGCCGATGGCGGGCATGGCCAAGCTCCACCCAAAGGGTAACTGGTAATAGCGCAGGGTCGGCCAATAAGATGCCATCATCGCGCCCAGGGCGGCCAATCCCGTCATCGCCGTGCTTTCAACCACAAGGGCGGCCAGCGGAACCCAAAAAGCGGTGATCATCAGCAGGGTACACAGCGCCAGTAGCCCTGCTGAATAGCGAAGCTGGGTGAACGCGGTCCGCGCGACCATTTGCCAAACCGGCGCCAGGCTTTCATAACGGCGTTGGCTGACGACGCCGCGGGACAGCCCTATCCAGGTACGATACCCTTGCCGCTTGATCCGTTGCGCCAGGGTGCAATCGTCGATCAACGCGTTCTTGAGGGCAGCAAAGCCTCCAATGGCATGCAAGGCTTCCGTTTTGAGCAGGATACAGCCGCCTGCCGCCGCGGCGAACCGGGTCAATGCCGGGTTATTGGCAAGAGAAAAGGGATAGAGCAATTTAAAGAAATAAATGAAGGCCGGCATCAATAGCTTTTCCCACCAGCTCTCCATCCGTAAATGGGCCATGATGGAGACAAAATCCAATTGTTGTTGCTCCATCTTTGCCAGTAGTGCCGCCACCATGCCCGGGCGTAATTGGATATCCGCATCCAATAACAAAAGTTTTGGCGTTGTCACCCGTTGCAATCCCTGTTCTAACGCCCAAAGTTTCCCGCTCCACTCCCCGGACAAAGACTTTCCTTGAATTATGGTAAGATCCAGGCCGTCCACCCGGCAAGCCGCCTTGGCGGTGCCGTCTTCTGACTGATCATCCACCACTATTACCTTTAACCCCGGTGCTTGTTGGGCCAAGGATTGCAACGACGTCCCGATGACATCGGCTTCGTTTCTGGCGGGAATTAAAACGGTTAATTGTGAAAGTTGAGCGGAGACATCACCCCCGCCATCAGGTTCCAAAACCTCGCGAATGCGCCAGGGCTGCCAGGGAAGCAGCAATATCGTCCACCAAATAATGGCAGCCCCCCAAGCAGCCCATTCAAACCACTCCATGGGATTTTTACGGGATTATTTCACCGCTTCGGCCGGTTCGGAAATGCGGGTTTCTTCCTGTTCCTCGTAAACATGGACCGGCTCCGGCGCCATCGGCCCTTCGGTACGTGGTCCAAACACAGACACCCACGCGGCCTGCAATGGATGCGCCAGGGTGTCTTCCACCGCGGTCGGTTCGTAGCCGCAATGGGCCATGCAGTTGGCGCACTTGGGATTTTTAGAGGTGCCGTACTTTTCCCAGGGGGTTTCTTCCATCAACGCCTGAAAAGACGGGGCATAGCCTTCGTCGGAAAGAAAATAGCAAGGCTTCTGCCAGCCGAATACATTGCGGGTGGGATTGCCCCAGGGGGTGCAGGCATAGGCCCGGTTACCCGCGAGAAAATCCAGGTAAAAGGCGGAATGATTCAGGCGCCATTTTTTGGCCTTGCTCTTACCCAGCTTGAACAAACGGCGGAATAGCTCCTTGGTATCCGAATTGCGGATAAAGACATCCTGGCGCGGCGCCCGCTCGTATTGGAAACCGGGAGAGATGGTCACCGCCTCGACACCCAAATCGGTACAAAAATCCAGAAAACCGGCGATTTCTTCCGCGCTTTCCCCTTGGAACAAGGTGCAATTGACCGTGACGCGGAAGCCCTTTGCCAACGCTTCGCGGATAGCATCCACGGCCCGCTCGAACACCCCTTCCTGACAGACCGAGGCGTCATGGCGCTCCTTCAAGCCATCCAAATGGACGGAAAAGGTCAAGTAGGGAGAAGGCGTATAATCTTTCATGCGTTTTTTCAGGAGCAAGGCATTGGTGCACAAATAAACGAATTTCTTGCGATTCACGATACCTTCGACAATTTGCGGCATCTCCTTGTGCAGCAAAGGTTCGCCACCCGGGATGGACACCACCGGCGCGCCGCATTCATCCACTGCCTGCAAACACTCTTCCACACTCAATCTTTGTTTTAGGATGTCGTCGGGATGATCGATCTTGCCGCAACCGGCACACGCCAGATTGCATTGAAACAAAGGTTCCAGCATCAGCACTAACGGGTAGCGCTTAATGCCCTTGATTTTTTGAGTGAGTAGATAACGTCCAATGGCGATTTTTTGACGCAATGGAATGCTCATGACGCCTTCTCCTGTTTTTTCTTTGGCTGAATGAAGGGCGTCGATTTCACGAAACGCCCACAAATTACTGAGTATTTAACTATGTTTTGCCCACAAAAGAAATCCGAAAATAGAAAGTTTCACTTCTGGTGGAAATCATTTGTTGCCCGGCAGCCACAATTCGAGTGGCTAAATTCCTGCAAATTTGGTTATTTAGTTTAACGATTTTATACATAAATACAACATTCCTTGACCGTTTTGGCAAAATCTATAAAATGCTTGGAATGTTGGGAGAAACGCTGTGCCTGAATTCAATTGGAACTAACTTTCACTCCAGATGCCACCCAGGGAGGCATCTGCTATGAGCACGCGCTCATCCATCCACCTGGAAAATCTGGATGCGCTGCCAGACGACCAATTCCAGGCGCTATTGCTGGAAGGCGTCTCCCGCACCTTCGCCTTGACCATACCCCAATTACCCAAGCCGGTGTGTCAGGTCGTTGCCAACGGATACTTGCTGTGCCGCATCGTCGATACCATTGAGGACGAAGCCACTCTCGATCACACCACCAAACGCCATTTTTGCGAGCAGTTTATCCGGGTGACTCAAGGAGAAGCAGATCCGGCCGAATTTTCCAGTGCCCTCGCACCCCTTCTGTCGCAGCAGACTCTGCCGGCAGAGCATGAACTCATCCGTCAAGTCCCGCGGGTGATTGCCATCACTCACAGCTTTGCGCCAGCCGACCGTAAGGCTTTGGTTTTGTGTATCGACATCATGAGCCAGGGCATGGCTTATTATCAGGACACTGACCTCCATGCCGGCCTGAAAACACTGGCGGAAATGAACCGCTATTGCTATTTCGTCGCCGGCGTCGTGGGGGAAATGCTGACCCGGGTGTTCTGTAATTATTCGCCTGTTATCGCCCGGCACCGTGACCAGATGATGGCGCTGGCGGTTTCTTTCGGCCAGGGACTGCAAATGACCAATATCCTCAAGGATATTTGGAATGACAAACAAAGGAACGTGTGTTGGCTGCCCCGGGATATATTCAGCGCCTGCGGCTTCGATCTGGAAAACCTCACACCCGGCCACCGTGACCCCCGTTTCGTCGAGGGGTTGAACCAATTGATTGCCATTGCCCACGGTCACCTCCGCAATGCCCTGGAATACACCCTGTTGATTCCCGACTATGAAACCGGCCTGCGGGATTTCTGCCTCTGGGCGCTGGGCATGGCGGTTCTGAATTTGAGGAAAATTCATCAAAACCCTTATTTCAGCCACTCCGAGGAAGCCAAAATCTCCCGCCGCAGCGTCAAAGCAACCATCCTGACCACGCGCCTTTGCCATCGCAGCGACGCCCTCTTGAAAGGACTCTTCCATATTGCAAGCATGGGGCTGCCCGGCCCCGCCGAAGCAGAATTATTGGATCTTTCCTCGGCTTCAATGACACTGATTCCTGAATAAACCATGAAAGAAAAATCAACCAAGAGGCCTATCCCATGACTCCACCAACCGTTCTGGAAAAGCCCTTCCCTTCCGAAGCTCTTACACCGACCGAGTTGGATCGCGCCATCGCGAGAGCCACCGAGGCACTCATTGACCTACAGCATCCGGAAGGCTATTGGGTATTCGAACTGGAAGCGGATTGCACCATTCCTTCCGAATACATCCTAATGATGCACCACATGGATGAAGTGGACGAAATCCTCCAGGCCAAGCTGGCCAACTATATTCGCGCCCGCCAGAATGACGATGGAAGCTGGCCGTTATATACGGAAGGACACGGAGACATCAGCTGTACCGTAAAGGCCTATTATGCGTTGAAACTAGCGGGTGATTCCCCCAACGCGCCGCACATGGAAAAAGCCCGCCGATTCGTCCTCGCCAAGGGTGGCGCTGCCCGGGCCAATGTCTTTACCCGTCTGATGCTGGCCATGTTCCAACAAATTCCCTGGCGTGGTGTTCCCTTCATCCCCGCGGAAATCATGTTCCTGCCCCGGTGGTTTCCGTTCCACTTGAGCAAGGTTTCCTATTGGTCGCGAACGGTGATGGTGCCGCTGTTCATTCTCTGCACCCTGAAAGTCAAGGCCAGAAATCCCAAGGGAATCGATATCCGGGAGTTGTTCACCGTCCCTCCCGAAGAGGAAAAGAATTACTTCGCTTCCGTGAAACACCCGATTGGCAAATTCGTCGCCTTTTTGGAGCGGATAGGAAGGCGAATGGAACCTTTGATTCCATTTCACATCCGCCAGCGGGCCCTGGAAAAAGCCCTGGACTGGACCTTGGAACGGCTCAACGGCGAAGACGGCATCGGCGGCATCTTTCCGGCCATGGTGAATGCCTACGAAGCCATGGACGCCATGGGCATTCCACCCGAGGACCCCAGGCGGCAATCCGCCAAGCGGGCGTTGCAGAGGCTCCTGGTCCACCGGGACCACGAAACCTATGCCCAACCATGTTTGTCGCCGGTCTGGGATACAGGTCTCGCAACTCTGGCATTGTGGGAATGCGCTCGACCAGATTCTGAACCCGGTGTCAAAAAAGCGATCCATAAGGCGCTTGACTGGCTGGTCACCAAACAGCTCCGTGACGAACCGGGCGATTGGCGGTTTTACCGGCCGCACCTGGAAGGCGGCGGCTGGGCTTTTCAATTCAACAATGCCTATTACCCCGACGTGGACGATACGGCGGCGGTTGCCTGTAGCATGCTGAAAAGCGAACGTCTGGATCATCATGAATCAGCACTGCGGGCGGCGCGCTGGATTGCCGGCATGCAATCGAAAAACGGGGGATACGGTGCTTTCGATCCTGATAATACCTATTATTATCTCAATCACATACCCTTTGCCGATCACGGCGCCTTGCTGGACCCGCCGGAGGTGGATGTCAGCGCCCGCTGCGCCATGCTTCTGACCGAACTGGCCGATGACACCCCTTACTTTTCACAAGTAGTGGATCGCTGTCTGGAATACCTCTGGCAAGAACAGGAAGAAGACGGCAGTTGGTTTGGCCGCTGGGGCACCAATTATATCTACGGCACCTGGTCGGTATTGATCGCCATGGAGCGTTGCGGCGTTCCTTCAGACGACCCCCGCATCCAAAAGGCGGTTGGTTGGCTGAAAAGCATCCA
The DNA here is from genome assembly GCA_026985035.1 of Methylothermaceae bacterium. Classification (GTDB taxonomy): domain Bacteria; phylum Pseudomonadota; class Gammaproteobacteria; order Methylococcales; family Methylothermaceae; genus Methylohalobius. The sequence goes on along the minus strand of JALSQY010000144.1, from coordinate 11,622 downwards.
ACGGGAAGACGGCGGCTGGGGTGAAAGCAACGACAGCTACGAAGACAGAAACGATCCCGCCATTCGCGGCCGCTTCCATGCCAGCATGGCCTGCCATACGGCTTGGGCTTTGCTCGCCCTGATGGCCGCTGGAGAAACCGGAAGCGATGCAGTCAAACGCGGTATCGACTACTTGCTCCGCAGCCAACAGGCCGACGGGCTGTGGCAGGATAAATATTTCAATGCTCCAGGTTTCCCAAGGGTTTTCTACCTGAAATACTACGGTTACGATAAATTTTTCCCGCTGTGGGCGTTGGCGCGCTACCGTAATAGTACGGAGCCGTGCTAGGAATTATTATTCCGTTGCCTGCGGAATGCCAATCCCTGTACCGCCACAGGGTACAAATCGGCACCACCTTTTTGCTGCGGCCCTCCATAGCGGTCAAAATCTCGGGGATGGGGCCGCAGCGGGCGGTTACTGCGGCCCAGGCTCTACAAAAAGAGGGTGCCAGTGCCATTCTCAACTGGGGATGCGCTGCCGCGCTGGCAGATAATCTCATGCCCGGGCAATTGCTATTGCCCGAGACCCTCATTACTCGGGAAAGGGATGCCTTAAAAGTTGATGAGACTTGGCGGAAGCGAATTCAAAACACTTTGGCTGGTAGTTTTACTTGCCGTTCCGAACCGTTGGCAGCCAGTGATGAAATCCTTGCCACACCAGCCGCCAAACGGGAATTACATGCGGCCACCGGCGCCGCCGCCGCGGATATGGAAAGCACAGCCCTGGCCCGCTGGGCGGAAGCTCAAAAGATTCCCTTCGTTGCTCTGCGGGCCATTGCCGACCACACCGAAAGCAGGATTCCCGAAGCAGTATTAACCGCTACGGATGATACCGGAGGTATCGCCCTCCCCCGCTTGCTGAATCATTTGCTCAGACATCCAACGCAAATCTTCGCCTTGCTCGCCCTAGGCCGCCAGTTCTCGGCAGCCCGGACCAGTTTAACCGCCGCTGGCAAATTACTGCTGGCCCATAATTTTTGTCTGCCATGATCTCCACGTTACTTCGGCCTTTACTCAATCTCTCCCGCTGGGCGCTTGGCCATCCAGTCTGGATGATGATTTTGCTGACCCTTGGCGCGGGGATGAGCAGTTATTTCGCCGCCACTCACCTCGATGTGGATACGGATACCACAAAAATGCTGGATCCGGATTTGCCCTTTATGAAAAAGCGCCAGCAATTGGAGCGAATCTTTCCCCAAGACAAAGATGCAATCTTGCTGGTCGTGGAATCTCCCGTGCCCGAAATCAGCGAAGAGGCGGCCCGCCGCCTGAAAAAACTTTTAATTCCCCGTAAAGAGGTCATTCGCTCGGTTTATCTGCCAACGACTCATCCCTTTTTTGATCGCTATGGCCTGTTATATCTTGAAATCGATGAGTTACAAAACCTCGTCAACGATTTGGCCCAAGCCCAGCCCTTTATCGCCCAACTTTATAACGAGCTGAGTCTACGCAGTCTCCTCTCGCTCTTATCCAAAGCCTTTCGCTTCGAAGAGCAACTGCCGGTTTCATTGGATCCGGTGACCAACCGTATTGCTGCCGCTTTTGAAGCCACCTTGGAGAACCGGCCCTATTTGCTCTCCTGGCAAGACTTGTTGTTCGAACCGGACCGGGCCGTCGGCTATACTCAGCACTTCGTCATTGTCTCTCCCATACTCGATCACTCTTTAATACTGCCCGCGGAAAATGCGATTGCCGCTTTAAAAACCGCGATTAAGGAAGTCAACGCCATCGATGGTATCCCGGTCACCATCAAAATGACCGGCGAACCGGTACTTGAATACGAAGAATTGCTCAGCATCACCCGGGGGACGGAAATCGCTGGACTGGCATCCCTGACTCTTGTCATGCTCGCGCTTCTGGTTGGCTTCCGCTCGTGGAAACTGGCGCTTGCCACCTTGATCACCTTGGCCTTGGGCCTGGCCTATTCAGTGGGATTCGCCGCCTTGGCGGTAGGCTCGCTCAATCTTATTTCCATGGCTTTTGCAGTGCTCTATATTGGCATGGGTGTGGACTATGCGACGCACCTTGCGTTGCGCTACCGGGAATTTCGCCTTGAAGACCACACCCCAAAGGAGGCATTACTGCACAGCCTGCGAACCGTCTCGCCTTCCCTGCTTCTATGTGCCCTCACTACCGCGCTCGCCCTCTATTCTTTTATCCCCACAGCTTATAAAGGTATTTCGGAATTGGGCATCATTGCAGGCACCAGCATGTTTATCGTGGTTTTTGTCACCTTGACCGCCATGCCAGCATTACTGACCCTTCTACCTTTACAGCCCACCTCCCGTTGGCAAAAACCACGCACCCTGTTCCTGCCCGAATCTCTGGCCAGGTTTCCCTACCGCCACAATCTGGCCCTGCGGCGGACTTCGTTTTTCCTCGTACTCGTTTCCCTGGGACTCTTATGCGGTATCGAGGTGGATTTCAATCCTGTGAATCTGCGCGACCCCAACAGCGAATCGGTACAGACCTTCAAAGAACTCCTGCGCACCAAGGAAACCTCTCCCATGTTTTTGAGCGCATTGGGAGAAGGGGAAGCAGAAACCCGGATACTGGAAAACCGCTTCGAACAGTTGTCCACCGTTGAAGCCGCCGTTTCCGTGTTCGATCTTATCCCTCAAGATCAAGAAGACAAATTAATGCTCATTGATGAAATGGCTCTGATACTGGGCCCGCAGCTGGAACAACCCTTAACCTTTCGTCAGGGCAAAACTTCCTTGGCCGATCTCGAGGGGTTTCTGCAAAAAATAAAAAGCACTTCAACCAAGGCGCTCACCCCGGAAACCTCAGCCCGTTTGGAAACCGCCCTTAAACAATTTATCGACCGATGCCAAGCTCTGCCCCAGAACCAGTGCCAAGCCCTTATCGATCACCTGGAATTCACCGTTCTCGGCACTTTCCCCAAAGTGATGGAAAAACTGCGCCAAGGGGTCGAAGCAGGCCCTATCGGGGTAAAAGATCTCCCCGAAGACATCCGCGCCCGCTGGGTGAGTGAGCACGACATTTACCGGATTGATATTTTGCCTGCGCAAGACATGAATGTACTGGATAATGTCCGTCAATTCGTCCAGCAAGTACGCCAAGCCTATCCCGATATCACAGGACTGCCCGTAATTTATATCGAATCCATGAAGGTGATTATTGGCTCGTTTACACAAGCATTCGCCACCGCCATTGGCTTGATTACCCTACTGCTGCTGGTTATTTTCCGCGATACCCGCGAAACCTTTCTGGTTCTATTGCCACTGGTGATGGCCACTGTCATCACTGGCGCGGTCACGGCGATCATCCAACTTCCCTTCAACTACGCCAATATCATCGTTCTACCCTTATTATTTGGACTGGGCGTGGACAATGGTATCCACATGGTCCATCGAATGAGAGAGCTGCCGCTCCAACGATCCATCTTGACAACCAGCACGGCGAGGGGCATCTTTTTCAGCGCATTGACAACACTGTTTAGCTTTGTCAGTTTGGCATTTATTTCCCATGCCGGGATCGCCAGCATGGGGAAGCTGCTGGGGATAGGGTTATTGATATCCCTGCTTTGCACCTTCTTTATTCTTCCGGCTTTTGCCAGCGCCACTGATGAATCCACCAAACCTTTAGAAAGAAACCATTAAAACCCATGACATTTTCTATTACCGAACTCTTGAACAATCGGCGGGGGGAAAATTTTTCCCTCCACGAGCATCACCTCAATAACCAAATGGTGCGGGTACTCAAAACCATCGGCTACGACCGGCACTATGTCAAAGCCCAAGGACAGTATCTGTATGATGATCAAGCGCAAGAATATCTGGATCTATTGAGTGGCTTCGGGGTGTTTGCCCTGGGGCGGAATCACCCGACGGTCAAATCCGCCCTTCGGGAAGTAGTGGATGCCGATCTGCCGGATTTGGTACAAATGGACGTGTCATTGCTCAGCGGCCTGTTGGCGGAGAAACTGGTCCATCTGACGCCGGAACCTTTGACCCGCCTGTTTTTCTGCAATTCCGGAGCGGAAGCGGTGGAAGCGGCCATCAAATTCGCCCGCTACACGACTGGACGCAGCCGCATTCTCCACTGCGAACACGCTTTTCACGGACTCACCTTGGGCGCCCTGTCTCTCAATGGCGAAGAAATCTTCCGCCAAGGTTTCGGTCCGTTGCTTCCCGATTGCCACGCCATCCCCTTTAACAACCTGCAAGCCCTGGAACAAGCCTTGCAAGAAAAGGAAACTGCCGCTTTCATCGTCGAACCCATCCAAGGCAAAGGCGTCAATCTGCCCGACGATAATTACCTGGCGGAAGCGGCCCGCCTCTGTCACCGCTACGGGGCCTTGTTTGTCGCTGATGAAATTCAAACCGGCCTGGGGCGCACCGGCAAACTTTGGGCCATTAACCATTGGCATGTGGAGCCGGACATGCTGCTGATGGCAAAAGCCCTGTCTGGGGGCTTCATCCCCGTGGGCGCTGTGGCCATGACCAGCACGATCATGGACAAGGTTTTTAACCGCATGGACCGGGCCGTGGTCCACGGTTCCACTTTTTCCAAAAACAATATGGCCATGGCGGCGGGGCTGGCCACCCTGGCGGTGCTGGAAGAAGAGGACCTCATCGATAATGCCGCCCGGCAGGGAAGCGTCCTGCTAGAAGGTTTGAATCAGCTGGTGGAAAAATATGAATTTTTTCACGAAGTACGTGGCAAAGGGTTAATGCTGGCCATGGAGTTTGGCAAACCCAAGAGCATTAAACTCAAAACCGCCTGGAATCTATTGGAAACCGCCAACAAGGGCTTGTTCAGCCAGATGGTTACGATCCCCCTATTCAAACGTCATCACATTCTAAGCCAGGTGGCGGGACACGGCATGAATGTGGTCAAATTCCTGCCCCCCCTGGTTATCAATGAGAAAGACACCGATTGGATTATCTCCGCCATGGATGAGGTGCTGGCAGACTGTCACCACATTCCCGGCGCTATCTGGGATTTGGGAAAAACCTTGGCGGGGCACGCCATCAAAGCTAAAAAATCTGCTTGACCTGAAAAAAACGAGGAAATTGTCATGCACATAAAATCCCTTGTTATTTTAATGGTTATAACCTTGGCATCCATCTCTTGGGTTTATGGCCATGCCGTTATTATCCGTACCACCCTACAAAATAATCCGCCGGCGGTCCGACAACCAACGCAAGTTTCCCTGTTCTTCAATTCAGATATCGAAACCTCGCTCTCTACCATCGAATTAGTTTCCAAAGGAGATCGCAAACAGCCTGTCCGGTTCCGGCATGGTCAAAAACGGGGAGAAATCCTGGTGGAATTACCACCTTTGCCCCCTGGAGAATACGCCCTGCAGTATAAAGTTTTCGCCGCTGACGGCCATTTGACTGAAGACATCATTCGGTTTCTGATCAAGGAGCAATAAACATGGAGGGAATCGCCAATTTCCTTGATGACTTGATGGGAGGTTTCGAACTCATCAGTTTTTCACTCGCATTGGGGGCATTAATCTGGAGCCGGGTTCTTCTCAAGCCTTTATTGCCGGCCAATCAGGAATCCGTTCTGCGCATCAGCCTACAATGGCTCTATCTCGGTGCCTTTGCCCTGGCGGCCAGTCACGGCCTTGAACTGCTGGCCAAAGCCTGGGTGCTAAAAGAAACCCTTGGCCATCTGCCAGTGGCGGCATATTTCGGCACGACCCGGTTTCAAGCGGGATTCCTGCGCATGTTGCTGGCGCTGGGATTGGGCATCAGCGGTTGGAAACAAAGCCGCCGCGCAACAGTGGGTGGCCAGAACTGGACCTTGATTTGGATTCTCATGGCTTTGATCACTCTGACCGGGGCTTGGCTAACCCACGGTGTGGGCAGGTTTGAAAACCGGGCCATGTTGATGCTCTTCACCCTTCTCCATCAAATTGCCGGCGCTATTTGGTTTGGCGGTGTAATCCAACTGGTGCTGTTTTGGCGGGCTGTCCGACGAGATCCGGCACTAAAACCTCTGTGGCCGACGGTCATCCACGACTTTTCCACCCTGGGGGCGTTAGCGGTTGGCGTACTGTTGGTCACCGGCATCATGCTGGCCTGGCACTATGTGGATAACCTGACTGCCCTGATTGGCACCGGTTATGGAAGCCTGCTATTAACCAAGATTGTCTTGCTGGGATTCGCCCTCGGCCTTGCAAGAATCAATTACTTGGCCGGGAAAAGGTGGAAACAGGGACGGCAGGACCCAGCCATTTATCAAACCATTCCCCATGTCATTGAAGCGGAATCCTTTGTGCTCGTCAGTCTTCTGTTCGTTGCCGCTACCTTATCCAGTCAACCGCCGGCGGTGGACATTCCGCAGCTGACGGCAGCGCCTGCCGAAGTCTGGCATATGTTCAGTCCAAAGATCCCGCAATTGACCTCTCCCACCCATGAAGAACTGTTGATTGGCGAAGCACAGCGGGCCACCATTGTCGGCAAAGAGGCACCCATCGCCGCTTCTCTGTGGTCAAACTTCAACCACAACGTAGCGGGCGTGTTTCTTACCGCGATGGCGGTCATTGCGCTTCTCGGTTACTTCTATCATGCCCCGTGGACCCGTTACTGGCCGGCTGGATTTATCGGCTTGGGCGTGTTCTTATTCTTCCGTTCCGATGCCCAGGCCTGGCCATTGGGCCCTTTAGGCTTTTGGGAAAGTACTTTCGGCGACGGCGAAATCCTTCAGCACCGGCTGGCGACACTTCTCGTATTGGTTTTAGGAGGGCTGGAAATCCGTGCCCGCACGCAGGCTTCCGCCAGGCATCTGCGCTATATGTTCCCGGTTTTATGCGCCTTTGGTGGAATATTGCTTCTCACCCATTCCCATGCGGGATTCGAACTAAAAACGGAATATTTGATTCAATCCACCCACACGGTGATGGGGCTTTTGGCTGTCATTATGGCCGCTTTTCGATGGCTGGAATTGAAATTGACAGGGCCAGCTTCCCGCTGGTCAGGCCTGATTTCCATGACCGCCATGGGTCTGATCGGGTTGATTTTGATGTTCTATGACGAACCGATTTACTAACTTTCTTACCAAGAACGAGGTGGGAACACCTAAGGAGCCTCTGATTAAGTCAGAAGCTCCTGCGGTATATGGAGGTTCCGCCTTCCGATTCTGGCTTCACTATCCCTTGTTTTTCGACTTATTTTTTCCCCTTGCATAGTTGGCAATTTTTTCGTCCAGTTTGGTTAACAAGCCTTCAAAACCTTCTTTGCCGAGAATCTCGGTGAACTGGCTCCGTTTCAATGCCAAATCGCTCACTCCATCGTAACGTACATCAATGATTTTCCAGGAATCCCCCGCCTTGCGCAAAATATACACAAAGTTCACATCTTCATCTTCCGGGACTTCCAGAATCGATTTCACCACCCGGAAGCGATTGCGGAAAGGTTCTTCCGACAAAATCTTGAATTGTTCTCCGGCATAATCGCTAAACTGGGATGCATAAGCGGCAATACCATATTCAGTCAGTTTTTCTATAAAATTCTGTTTCTGTTCCAGACTCAAGGTATTCCAGTGTTTGCCCAGAACATATTTTGAAATCGCTTTAAAATCATAAACTTCCTTCACAACTGGCGCCAAGAACGCATATCTTCCCTGATAGCCTAACTCTTTCCCCCGTTTCATTACCTCAAGCAGAGTATTATTTAACTTTTCCACCACCGGGGTCGCCTGTACCTCCGTACTGGCCACCTTCTCATTGTTTTGAGTGGCAGATTGTCCATTGTTCTCGGGCGTAACTTGTTGCTTGGTAGCCTGACTTTCCTCTTGTGCAGGCGTTTGCGCTTCTGTCGTTTCTGATTGAACGGCCTCTACGGAAGGTTTTTGAACTTCGGACTCGGGTGGTTCAGCCGACACCCAGACTGGAAAGAGACTTAAACCAAGCAAAACCAGCGGTACTAATTTCATTCCAAGCTCCCTTGTGTCATTCCATTGGTTGAATTCTTACGTCGTTACCCGCTATTTTACTGCAAGTAACCTGGAAAAATGGTTTGCCCGGTACTTTTAACAAAAAACATCTCAACCACATCCAATGCCAAATTTTTCTCATAGGATAGGTTTTGACGATGCGCCTTTCGCCAAAACCCATCGAGGCGATGTATTGATCGTCGGTGCGGTATTTACAGCAAACCGCCTCGATGGCCTGCTATGTGGCAAAGTCCGGCGGGACGGCGCCAATGGGACCGACAAAATAATCCGCTTGCTGGAAGCTTCCCGGTTTCTCGATCATTTACAAATTATCCTGCTCCAGGGCATCGCTTTGGCCGGATTCAATGTCGTGGATATCCATCGTCTCCATCAAATATTAAACCTGCCAGTCCTGGTCATTTGCCGTAAAGCGCCTGATTTCGGGGCTATCAGAAATGCATTATTGACCAACGTTCCCGGGGGTAAACGCAAATGGAAATTGATTGAAAAGGCAGGACCGATGGAAAAATTAGCCGGTGTCTATGTGCAAAGGGCAGGCATAGACACTGCCACCGCTGCTGGGGTCATCCAGCAAAGCGCCATTCATAGCTCAGTGCCTGAACCTTTGCGAACGGCCCACATCATCGCCCGGGACATCACCGCCAGCGGCAGCCGGCAACGGGTATAGCCTCCCTCAAGCCATAGCTATGCCTTTCGGCCCAATCCGGCGCCCAGACGCGCCTGTCCTGCGCCGTCATCCGGAATACTGATGAAATTTCCGGGCCAGCCAATCCGGACTAATCTCCTAAGTGACAAAGCTATATCAGTAAAATTCCATAACTATTGTTTTTTATTGGGGAACAATAAATTGAATTATATGATCATTGTAAATATACAAAAAAACATTATCATTATTGTCAGACTGATGATGTTGATGAGCAATCAACCAAAGGAGTTTAAACCATGATTACAGCGTTGGAAGCCGTTTTACTTGCAGCAATTTTGGGGACTGTGGTTTTTTCGGTTCGGTTCTGCATCAAGAACTATCGCAAAGAAGCGATTAAATAAATATCGTCCCTAATTCTCCTCCTCTTTAGCGTTAAACCTCCTTTCCATTACTTGACGCTATTTTAGCCCGCTTCATGCGGGCTTTTTTTTACCTGCCTGACCCCGATTTTCTGCACTAGCCTGGCAAAGTACCGGTCCTGCAAAAGCAAATTGCCTTCCCTCAGCTCGCCCAAGCGCTGGGTCAGCAACAACCATCGGGAACGGATGGATGGGGGGACTTCATCTTCCGGGCAGCCCTGAAAAAGCTGGGCCAAATGGCTGATTTCCCGCCGCAATAGAACTTCTTCCGGTACATAGCCGGCATTCTTGAGAATCCGGTAAGCCATACGCAGGGAAGGTGCCACCGTGGCCATGTCCGGCTCCTCCGGTAACGGCTTGCCCGCGCCTGGTAAATTATCGAATTCACCCTTGGCCATGGCCTCTTCAATGCGTTGCTCGGCTAGCCGCTCCCAAAACAGCATAACTTATGGCTACTCTCTCAAAACCAAAAAACCCCGTCTTTTGAACCGGGCCTCAGCCCAAAGGCGCGATTCCCACCGCTTCGCGGATCTCGCGCATGAACGGCGCCGCTACTTCCCGGGCCTTGCTGGCCCCTTGTTTGAGTTTGTGCTCGATTTCCTTTGGATGCTGGATAAGATCCTCGTAACGCTGCCTTGCTTCTTGAAAGTGGGTATTTAAATATTCAAACAAAAATTGTTTCATCTCTCCCCAGGCAATACCTTCTTGATAACGCTTGCGCAATGTCTCCACTTCCTCTGGAGAAGCAAACGCCTGAAAAATACCGAACAAAGTACAAGTTTGGGGATCTTTGGGTTCACCAGGCGCCAGGGAATTGGTTTTGATTTTCATAATCAGCTTGCGCAACCGCTTTTCCGGGGCAAAGATAGGAATCGTATTGTTATAGCTTTTACTCATTTTACGGCCATCCAGCCCCAATAAAACAGCGGTTTCTTCCTGTACCACCGCTTCTGGCAGCACGAAATGCTCGCCGTAAATGTGATTAAACCGGGCGGCAATATCGCGGGCCATTTCGATGTGTTGAATTTGATCCCTGCCGACCGGGATTTTCTTGGCCTTAAAGAGCAGAATGTCCGCGGCCATGAGGACGGGGTAACAAAATAACCCCATGGTGATGCCCTTGTCGGGGTCCTTCTCGCCTTTTTCGATATTTTCAGCCACCGCCGCCTTATAGGCATGGGCGCGGTTCATCAGCCCCTTTGCCGTGACACAGCTGATAATCCAGGTAAGCTCGGTGATCTCTGGCACATCCGATTGCCGGTAAAATACGGCGTTTTCCGTATCCAACCCCAGGGCCAGCCAAGTGGCAGCAATTTCCAAGGTGGATTGTTTAATCCGCTCGGGCTCCTGGCATTTAATCAAGGCGTGGTAATCGGCCAAGAAATAAAAGGGCCAGACGTTCTCATTCTTGCTGGCCGCAATGGCGGGACGAATAGCGCCCACATAATTTCCCAAATGGGGCGTGCCCGTCGTGGTAATCCCGGTTAAAACGATTTCTTTGCTCATAATATCCTCATCATTGTGCGCCGCTTATTATAATATGGTGTTTTTTCCAATGCCCACTTCCATGCCCTGGTCTCGTCACAACGCTTATCAAACTTATGCCATACCCCATTGGGGCGATGGGTATTTTGCGATTTCAGAACACGGCCACTTGCTTGCCCATCCCCGCCGCCAACCAGACCTTGGCCAAGTGGATCTGATCGAAGTGGTGCAAAAAATAAAGCAAGAAGGTCTCGCCCTGCCGGTTTTGATCCGCTTTATCGATATTCTCCACGACCGGGTCACGCATTTAACCCAAGCCTTTGCCAAAGCCAGGGAGGAATACTACTACCAAGGAAATTACACGCCCATTTACCCTATCAAAGTCAATCAACAACGCAGCGTCGTCGAGGCGATTCTCAACAGCCCTGTTCCCAGCATCGGACTGGAAGCGGGCAGCAAACCGGAACTGCTGGCCCTTTTGGCTTTGGCCCCCAAAGCCACCACTCTCATCTGTAACGGTTATAAAGACTCCTCGTACATACGTTTAGCCTTGATTGGCCGGCGGCTGGGGCTCAATATATTTATCGTCGTGGAAAAACTATCCGAACTGGGGCTGATTCTACAGCAGGCTGAAAGCTTGCAAATTGCGCCGCAACTGGGTATTCGTGTTCGCCTTGCCTCCGTCACCAGTGGCAAATGGCAAAATAGCGGCGGCGAGAAAGCCAAGTTCGGTCTCATGCCCGCCGATGTGCTTTCCATGATTCGAATTTTGAATAGCCACGGGCATTTGGATTGGCTCCAGCTCATGCATTTTCATGTAGGTTCCCAGGTAGCCGATATCAATGCACTGAAAACCGCATTGCGCGAGGCGGGACGCTATTTCACCGAACTTCGGCAACTGGGCGCGCCCATTCACATAGTCGATGCCGGCGGCGGACTCGGCGTGGATTACGAAGGTACTCACTCCGACAGTTTCTGTTCCATCAATTATTCTGTGGAAGAATATGCCCATGGCATTGTCAGGGCGTTTTCCGAAGTGTGCGAAGAAAGCGGCCAACCCCATCCCGGGATTATCACCGAATCCGGCCGCGCCCTCAC
>JALSQY010000143.1 GCA_026985035.1 Methylothermaceae bacterium | reverse complement strand
CATTTTTACCGGCACGAGGGAACACGCTACAACTTTCTTCTCCCCTTGCTCCGGCGCCCGGCGAACAGGAACCGGCTCGAGGTAGGCACTGATCCGCTTGCTGAAATCATGCAGCCGTTTTTGATAAATCATGGCATAGGCCAAAACCGCGCGCACATAGCGGCGGGTTTCCCGAAAAGGGATGGTTTCGATCCAGATATCGGCTGGCAAGCTTTGCTTTCCCGGCAACCAGCGTTCCACGCGGCGGGGGCCGGCATTGTAGGCGGCGGTAGCGAGAACGAAATGGCCATGAAATCGCGCCAGTAAAGCACGCAAATAGGCGGTGCCCAAACGAATATTGGTGTCGGGATCTTCCAAAACAGAAAGAGAATCCAAACGCTGATTGAGACTCCGGGCCACCTTTCTGGCAGTGGCAGGCATCAACTGCATCAACCCGCGGGCGCCTACGGAAGAATAGGCCCGGTCATCGAATGCGCTTTCCCGGCGGATGACGCCATAGACAAAGGCGGGGGCCAGTTGCTGGTATCGAGCGTGCTTGGTTACAGGCTCAAGGTAATGGAGAGGAAAGCGCACTTCCAAATCATCCCAATGTTTGGCATTGGCCAGTGCAAAAATGGCCATTTGTCGCCAACCCTGGCGTCTGGCCAATTCGGCAGCCGCCAGCAATTCTTCCGAATCGAGATGACTGAGCAAGTACCACCACTGCCGCCGTGCCTCCCGGTAACGGTCCAGCGCCAGAAACTCCTGGATCGCTTTGATTGAACGGCTCGCGGCAAGTTGGGCCAGTTTTTCGGCGGAAGGCTTGATCGCCCGGTGGAGAATGGAATAATCGCGCTGCAACCGGTCAGCGGCCATAAAACCATAGAAATTGGCTTCCATGGCCAACCCTTGATAAATTCCACGGGCGGAATCTTGGTGCCCGGTGGCTTCTTCGGCACGGGCCAACCAGTATTGCCAGATGCCGCGTTGTTTTTCCCTTGGCGTTAATTCGTGGATGGCTTGCTTCACCCGGTACCAGTTTTTTTCTCTCAAGGCTGTGCGTACACGCCAAGCCCGGGTGGTGTGACTCTGATAGGCAGGAGGAATCCTTGCCAACCAATGCCAGGCTCTTGCATCGTGGCGCCAAGCTAATTTCAGGCCCAGAGAACGGGTAATACTTGCTTGCGCTTCTGGCTTTAAATCTGTTTTGGGCGCCCATTGTTGCCACAGATCAAGGGCGGCATCCACGTCTTTGCGCGCCAAACGGCGGATACTATGGACTAATAGCGAACCTTGGTAAATTCCATCAGGATCACATAGAATTTTCTCAGGATGCCGGTGCCCTTCCAGCCAAAGTGACGCCAGAGACTTACGGGCTTTGGGCAGCATTTTTTGTAAATAAACCGCCAGACGGATTTGATTGTTATCCAAGGCCATCTGAAATCGTTGCCAGACCAAATCGTCAGTCAACCCTCCAGCTTTACGCCAGGCAGAAAATAAAGAGTCACAGGCAGCGGGCCGGGAGCGCCCCGCCAGCCAAAGCTTGCGGGCGCCTTGCCAGGCTTGCCCGGTCTTGCCGGTTTGATGCAAGGCCCAAAAATAATGGCACTGTAGTGTTACGTCATTGGTAGCCCGGTAGTGTTCGAGATACGCCTGCCAATGCTTTTTTTCCGCCAAATAGAGAAGCATCCGTTGACGCACCGGCCAAGCGTAGCGAGTTTGGGTGTATATCTTCAGAAATTCGGCAATTTGGGGTATCTGCCCGGGATGGGCTTGATATTTTAGATAGAGAAGATGGGGATAGAGAGGGTATTGTTTTAACTGGGCGGCAAGACGGTTAAATTCAGTTAAATTGTCATTTTTCAAGGCCTGCTCGGCCGTAAGATAGAGCCTGCGCTGTTGCTCAATTGTCACGGTATCCGCAAAAAGGAAGGGGCTTTTTATCAATAGCAAGCAAACCCATGCATAAATCACTATGCTTGGCCCCCTGCCCTTTCTTCCGTTATCGTTATAATACATATGATTCAGGCGGTTAATTTGCAAGAAGGAGAAACTTAAAGTGCCCCGTTTGCTGCTTGGTTTATTGGTTCTGATGGCTCCTTTGCGTTTAGTTGCCAAAGAAGCGCACGTTTATAGCCCCGCTGATTTAGTGGATACGCCCATTGCCTGGATTTGCCTGGGATTGTTTGTTTTTGCATACATCCTCGTCATGCTGGAAGAAGTGATCAGCATGGAAAAATCCAAACCGCTGCTTTTTACAGCCGCGTTAATATGGGTATTGATTTCGGTGCTCAGCCAAAGGTCCGGAATCCCGGAAACTCAAGTTAATGCTTTTTTACGCGCGGAACTGGTGGAATATGCCGAATTATTCCTGTTCCTCCTGGTAGCCACGGCTTATGTCAATGTCCTCGATGAACGCAATACCTTCAAGGTTTTATGTGGCTGGCTGACCCAACGGGGCATGAGCTACCGCATGTTGTTTTGGGTACTTGGTCTGTTGACTTTCCTCCTTTCCACTATAGTCAATAATTTAACCACTGTACTTGTGGTCAGCTCAGTGGTTTTGATGATTGGCCGCAACAGTCCGCGCTTTATCACTCTGACTTGCCTGATCACCGTGGTTGCTTCCAACGCGGGTGGGGCATTCAGTCCCTTTGGCGATATTACCACCTTGATGGTCTGGCAAGATGACAAAGTCAATTTTTTTCAGTTTTTCCCATTGATGGTGCCGGCCCTTGTCAATTTTCTCATCCCCGCTTTATGCGCCCACTGGGCAATTCCATCCGGCAGCCCCGAAATTCCCGCTGATAACATCGGCGTCTCCCTAAAACAAGGGACATGGATCATTTGTGGATTATTCATTCTCACCATTATCATAGCCGTTGTGTTCGAGCAGTTTTTTTACCTGCCGCCTTACCTTGGAATGATGGCGGGTTTAGCCTTTCTGCTGCTTTACGGGTATCACTTGGAGCGCTTCAAACCTGATCAGAGTTTTGATATTTTCCGCCAGATGCGCGAAGTCGAATGGGATACTCTGTTGTTTTTCTTTGGCGTTGTTTTCGCTGTCGGTGGCCTGCGCTTTCTCGGCTTTCTTACTTTGGCATCCCAAGAGATCTATGAAGGTTTGGGTCCTACCAGTGCCAATGTGATTGTCGGGTTACTGTCGGCAGTGGTGGATAATATCCCGGTCATGCTGGCAGTGCTGCACATGGAACCTGAAATGGATCTATTTCAATGGCAATTGGTAACGCTAACGGCAGGCGTAGGCGGTTCGCTGTTGGCAGTCGGGTCAGCCGCCGGGGTGGCCATGCTGGGTCAAGCCCGTGAATATTATACTTCTCTGTCTCATTTGCGTTGGACGCCGGTGATCTTGCTTGCCTACGCGGCCAGCATCGCCGTGCACTATTGGCTAAACGCTCCCTGACCTGGATATTTCACCCAACGCAGTGTTATCAAAAACCCAAACAAGCAAGTAACCGCAGCGCCAGCAAACACGACTGGCGCGCCTGCTTGCTCCCAAAACGCCCCCGCGGCGTAGCTGCCCGCCATGCTGCCGAGGCCAAAGCTCAAACTACTGTAGAGGGCTTGTCCCTTGCCTTGATGAGCTTGTCCAAAATAACGGGGCAAGAGCTGCATGGCTGCCGCATGGGTCGCGGCAAAGGTCGCCGCATGCAGGACCTGGGCGGCTGACAGCACCCAAAACCGGTCCGCCAGCCAACCAATCGCCAGCCATCTCAGGGTTCCCAACCCCACGCCTGCAAGTAATAAAGCCCGAGGCGACAA